>JBGAJE010000134.1:0-4625 GCA_044225085.1 Rickettsiales bacterium
TTCGGTACGAGCAATGTTTTGGGGCGGCGCTCTTTTGCCACGTTGAATAGTGAAAAAGTCCGACTCACGTAATTGGTGACGCCTTTTAGCCCATCCATATACTCCCGCAGCTGCGGCGTGATTTCCGCCTCGATCATGCGCACGCGGCGAGTAGGATCGTTTGTTTCAAAATTGACGTAGAACCACGGGTCACCGCGTTTGACGACTAGGTCTTTGCTGGTGTCGTACCATTCAAATGCCCAGGTGAGCCCACGTGGCCAGATATGGACGGGGAAACGACCCCCGATCATTAGCCCCGGCAGCGGTACGGCGGGGTAATGATAAAAAGCGGGGAGTTGCGTCATGTATGCCACCTCGTCCGCCACGAAGGTGTAGGGAGTGATGAATTGCAGGATAGGCCGGTTTGGGTCGCGCCATTCTTTGCGGCTGACGAACACGAACATTTGGTTGAGGTGCTTGGTGCGGATACTTGACTGGTCGCCATCGAGGTTGATGACGCCTGGTTCCTCGCCATTGGTGCGATAGCGTAGGTTGATGTCGATCGGGCAAGTGACTTCGAATAGCCGGGCATCGTAATCGACCACAGCGGGGCAAACGGATACGCCTTTGGCGTGGGTGGTGCGGCCGGTAGGGCGCGTTAGCTTGCGTGGGGCATCCCAGATGAAGCCTGCTTTATCGGTGTCGAGCAGCCAACCAACATCCACGACACGGCTAGCATTGGCATCTTCGGGCTTTTTGCAAAATGAGAACATAGCGCATCATAAAATTGCGACGCGGCATCTGTCATCTCTTTTATTGGAAATCCGATGTTTTAGGCTTATGAATGGTTTACTTAACCATGGGAGCATGCATGACCGCCACTAAACCGCTTTCACTTAAGGCGCTTCGTCAGCGCCGCCAACCCTTGCGCAGTGCCAGTGAAGAATGGACCGAGCGAATGAGCAAGCTCGATCGTTGCGCCCTTTGGGTCACGAATCGCGTTGGCACGGTTGGGTTCTTTTTGTTGATTTTGGTTTGGTCGGTGCTTTGGTTAGGTTGGAATACGCTGGCGCCTAAGTCATTACAGTTCGACCCCGGCAGCGGGTTCGTGATGTGGCTTTTTATCTCGAACCTGATTCAGATTATGCTGATGCCGCTCATTATGGTGGGCCAAAATATTCAGGGGCGGCGCGCGGAAATTCGTGCCGAGCATGATTTGCAGGTAAACATCAAAGCCGAGGAGGAAGTGGAAGTCATCCTCCAGCATCTCGAATATCAAAATAAAATTTTGATCGCGATGGTTGAAAAGCTAGGTATTAGCCTGGATGAAGCCTTGACGAAACTTTAGGTTACTTCTTCTTCGACTCACCTGTTGCGGCGAAGGGCGTAAACATCGAGAAGGCTTTGGTGAACATTTCCATGTTCTGTTTGCCGATTTCCTCGAGCTGCGACGCGACTTGACCAAAGCTACCCATGGTACCAAGACCAAGCATTTCGTTCATTTTTTCTTGGTTCTTGGTGAAAGTTTGCATCGATGTTTCGAGATAATGCGGCACGAAACCTTTCAGTGAATTGTCGTAAAAGCCAATGATCGAGCGCAAAAAGTTAATTGGTAGCAAATGCTCACCATGGCTCTCTTGCTCGAAAATAATTTGGGTGAGGATTTGGCGGGTGAGGTCTTCGCCGGATTTCGCGTCATACACGATAAACTCGGCGCCCTCTTTCACCATGCCACACAAATCTTCGAGCGTGACGTAGCTCGACGTATCGGTATTATACAACCGGCGGTTGGCGTATTTCTTGATGACGATGGGTTCGACCTGCGGTTTCTTGCTCATGCTATCCTCGAAAAAGGTTTTGCTTTATGGGAAACGTGGTTTGACTTAGCATTGATTAAATCCTTTTGGCAAGTCTTCCGGTTAGAAGCACCGTCATTCCCCGAATTTGCGAAGCAGATTATAGGGGAATCCAGCGACGGTGTTGCTAAGCTGCAAGGCTGAATGGATCACCCTATAATCGCTAGCGCGATTCGGGCGACGACGGAGAAATATGAAAAATGATGATTATCAGCAACGCGCCGCGGCGTTTTTGAAACTGTGGCAAGAACAGATGACGCGGCAGATGACCGATCCTGACGCGATTCGCGCCATGCTTACTGCCATGCAATCTTTTGGAGCGCCCCCTCATGATGCGAATGCCCGACGCCCTGCCCCTACACCTGATGCTGGCGATGATGCAATCCGGCGTCTCACCAAACGCCTGGACACCTTGGAGCGCGAGCTGGCAAAGCTTCATGCCCGACTGGATGCGGCCGAAAAGCCCGCTCGAGCAGGCAAGCGATCACATGCAAAACCTGTGGCAAGAAGCAAGCGAACAGTGGCTAAAAACAAGCGAGGCCATGCTGGCGCCGCTCGCGCCAAACATAAAAAATCCGCCACCGCAAAAGCCAAAGGACGCCGCTAATTTTTTTGGTGATTTTTTTGATCCCCAATTTTTGACTGCACTCGGCACTGAAGCTTACAATCACAGCACGGACTTTTTGCAAGGTATCCAGGCTTATCTCGCGAGTGATTATGAGCGGCCGGAGACAGATTATGAAGTGCTGTGGCAGCGCGGCAGCGCGACGTTGTATGACCTCGCACCCGATCAACGTGACGCGGTGGCGGTGTTGTGCGTGCCATCGCTCATTAACCGTTCGACCATTCTCGATCTCTATCCTGAGGCGAGTTTTGTGCAATATCTCAAACAGCAAGGTTTCCGCCCGCTGATTTTGGATTGGGGCACGCCGGGGGAAGATGAAGAAGTCTTCACCACCGCCGATTATATTACTGGTTATGCGCTCCATGCCCTGCAAACCTTGCGGGACGAGCACGATGGACCGATTGCATTGCTGGGTTATTGCATGGGCGGCATTTTTACTGTTGCGATGGCTCAGCTTGCGCCGCTGTTTGTCGATGCGCTGATCTTGCTCGCTACGCCATGGGATTTTTCGGCGGACGATACGCCGCGTGTACTACTGGAGCCTGCCACGCGTTTGATGTTTCAACAATGGATCGCCACGCAAAATCCCGTCGCGCCGTTTGTGACGCAGACGATTTTTCACCTTATCAACCCTTGGCGTATACAGGAAAAATACAGCCGTTATCCATCACTAAACGAGACGGAGAAGCAGCATTTTCTTGCCGTTGAGCAATGGGTGAATGAGGGTGTCCCCCTCGCCCGCCAAGTCGCGGAAGAATGTTTTATCGATTGGCCGCAGGGCAATATTTTGGCGAATCATCAATGGAAAGTCGGGCGACGGTGGATTGAACCTTCGACGATCGCCTGCCCCACGCTTGCCGTGGTGCCGACGAAAGATGCTATTGTGCCCCAAGGCGTCGCGTTGCCGCTGACCAAAATGATTCCACGCTGTGAAGTTATTAAACCTGAAACTGGCCATGTAAGCATGGTGGTGGGCCGCCATGCTAAAGCGCAGCTATGGGTGCCGGTGGCGAAATGGCTGGAGAAGAAGTTTTAGACGAAGCGGCTAGCGCCAGCATCGGGAGATTTCGTATTTTCAACGACCTGTGACTTGCCATCATGCGCAGCTGCATGATTTTGTGGCTGCTCTGCAAGCATTTTTGCCGTTGCTGAAATGCTTGGATCTTGGCTGACCATTGCAAGTGTCTTTGCAAATCGCGACGATGCGTTTTCTTCGAGCTGCTCGCTATGAAATTGATCGCCAGTTCTCGTTTGATTCAGTAGATCTTTTAGTGGATTTGGAGTGGCAGAATGATAATCTCCTGCCCGCTCTCTCGGTTGGGGCCAACCATTAGGTTCTCGTAAGGCTGCCGCTGCTGCTTCTAAAGTGGCTGGATCTGGCTGGTGGTGGGTGTTTTGCCTTAAAGCACGCTGTGCTTCACGAAGTAAATTTAAGTCCACCGCATTTTCTTGAACCGGGATACCATCGCTTGGCATAGTGACTTCAAGCGGATCTCCTGCCTTGACGCGCGGCCCTTCTCGACCCGTTGTTATCGGCGAAACCCAAGCGGCGGTTACTTCTTCGCTACGAGCAGGCTGATTTGGCGCTTCTTGCTCAACTTTTGGAGAGCGCGCAGAATCAGATTTACCACCCAGCATCTGCGATAACTGCCCTAATTCTTTTGCTGCATCCGGAAACCGTCTTTCGAATGCGGCATAGCTTTCGAGCATTGTCCGGGGTCTGCCATGAGTCAGTTCAAACATATAGTCCCCATCGGGATGCAGATCCGCATCACCGACCCCATGTCCTTTCAACCATTTCGGCGTTTTTTGCTCAGTCTCTTCTAAAAATTTTAGAGCAAACTGCTTAAACGATAATTTAGGGTCGGTGGCATAGCTCGGCAGCGTCGGCCGATTGCCTTGTTGGTTATCGTCATCCCCAGCCATAGAAGCTCCTATATTTTAGCATTAGGCTATCATTTGATCGTTAAAAATTTATTAATAAATATGGGTGGCTTTGTAATAGCTGGCCTCATCTTGCACTGCACACTCAGTGGGTAGACAAGCCCCCCGCACGCGCCTACACAGGCGCCTCGCACATAGGAGAGTATTATGGCCGACAAAACCGACATCGTTATCGTGGATGCCGCCCGCACCGCCATTGGGGCATTTAGTGGTGGGTTATC
>JBGAJE010000135.1:0-4599 GCA_044225085.1 Rickettsiales bacterium
AAAACAGATGCGGCGATAACGCAAGTTTCGGTTGTCGGGCCCGTGTGCGAGTCGAGCGATGTGTTTGTGAAATCCATGCCCTTGCCGTTGCCGACGGAAGGATCGCTCCTTGCGATGCGCAGCGCGGGGGCCTATGGGGCGACGATGTCGAGCACGTATAACTCGCGGCTACTGATCCCAGAAGTCATGGTGAAAGGCGATCAATTCGCGATCATTCGTCCACGGCCGAGTTATGAGGAAATGTTGGCGGCAGATGTGGTGCCGAACTGGGCCTAGTGTACGTCCAAATACCCAATGAAGGGTAGCTCACGGTAGTGGTTCGCATAGTCGAGCCCATAACCCACGACGAATTTATCCGGGATACTGAAACCCACGAAATCCGCTTTGGTATTCACCACGAGTTTGCCTGGTTTTTCGAGAAGCACGGCAGTTTTAACATCCGTCGCACCGCGTTGTTTGAGAAGTTCTTGCGCGAAATGGATGGTGCGGCCGGTTTCAAGAATGTCATCCACGATGAGGATCGTGCGGTCTTTTACTTCGTCCGTCAGGTCGCGACCGATGACAACGTTGCCGGTGCTGGTGGTGGCGTCGCCATAGCTGCTCAATGTCATGAAGTCGATTTGTGGGTGAACGCCGATGGCGCAGAATTCGCGCACCAGATCGGCCGTGAACATGAAAGAGCCACGCAGGAGCGAAACGACAAGGAAATCCCCTGTGATTTTGGCGGCAATTTCGGTGGCAAGCGCTTCGACGCGCTCCTTGATTTCGGCGGCGGTGAAGAGGACGGGGATGCTGCGCTTCTCTGCCATGGTTGCCTAGCGGACCATCAATTGCAGTGTATTGCCGACATCGAGCACGATGCTACTCACATCTTCGGCGAAACTGGTTTGAATATTGTCGATGCGGAAAGGATAGACTTCACCGGCTTCGAGCTTGGTGTTGACGGTATAATCCCGCCCCCAGATGGCTTTGCCGGTTTCGTCTTTCAGCGCCACATGAACGGTGGGAACCATGCGCGGTTCGGCGGCGTGGTTGACGATGCTGCCGGAAACGATGAAACGGGTTCGCTCATCACCTTCTTTGCCTTCTTCGCGGTCCATGTGCACATTGTCGAACACGAGGCCCTCACTGCTGGTGATGCCGGCAGCGGCGTAGAGGCTGGAGAGGCCAGGAACCGTCATCCATTTCGGGAAATACGTGACGAAGGCAAGGCACAGCCAGCCAAGCGCCAACATGGGCACGGCCAATTTGAAGGGGCGCGGCGAAATGCGGCGTTTGCTTAATGCGGGCACATTGCCGCTTAGCTCGGCTTGCCCTGTAGCAGTGGCGAGGGCAGCTTCAAAGCTAGGTGCGGCGGCGTCATCCGTTGTGGCAGGCGCTCCTGCGGGATTATTGACGAACCATTGGTGGCTGCATTTGCCGCAGCGAACCATGCGGCCTTCGACGGGCACCATGCTATCGGCCACTAGGAATCGTGCGTTACATTTGGTGCATTCAAGGATCATCTACGCCCCCTTGCGGTAACTATATTGCGCTTCCTGGGATTGAGCTATATAAAAATGCGGAACGTCACCTCCATCGCGGTTAGTTTAGATGATCCGCTGCAATAATATATCGCTCGAGTATGTCACTGGGAAACCGGTGCTGCGGCAGGTGAATCTTCACCTGGAGCCGGGATCGTTTACGTTTGTTTCTGGCGCCAGTGGCGCGGGAAAATCGTCGCTGCTGAGCTTGCTGGCGCTCTCACTGAAACCGAACGCGGGGACGATGCATTTGTTTGGAGCGGATGTGACGGATTTGCCACGGGAGGAACTACCCCTCGTGCGGCGGAAAATCGGGACCGTGTTTCAGGATTTCCAATTACTCAATCACCTGACAGTGGCGGAAAACGTGGCGTTGCCGCTGAAAATCAGCGGTGAATCGAAGAGTGATATTCAAACAAAAGTGAAGGAATTGATCGGCTGGATTGGGCTTGAGGGATTTGCGGATGTGCGTCCGCCGCTACTCTCTGGCGGGCAGAAGCAGCGGGTGGCCATTGCGCGCGCGGTGATCAATAAGCCACTGCTGATTTTGGCGGATGAGCCGACGGGAAACCTCGACCATGAATTGAGCATGAAGTTGATGTATCTTTTCCGCTCACTCAATAAAGTCGGTACAACGATTGTGTTCGCGACGCATGATAGCTCGCTGCTTGAGGCGTTTGAGTATCCGACGATTTATTTACGAGATGGGCAATTGCATCGCACCAAACGGTGACTTCGTCACTTTTCTATCGGCGCTTGGCTTGACCCTTCTTGGGAAATAATGCCTCGGAAGAGGACAGCGAAATATTTGTAGAATTCACTAAAGACGAGGCGGCGGGTGTTATCGTGCCGCCACCATTCGTCGCGGCGGAAACCTTCGGGGAATACGGGGTCGGCCACAATATCCACGCCGGGAATGGCGGCGGCGAATTCCAACTTGCTGCGTGCCATATGATAGTTGGCGGTGATGAGGCGAATGGAGTGAATGTTGCGGCTGCGGACGAATTCGGCGCCTTCATCGGCGTTGGTTTTGGTGTTGGCGGCACGGTAGTCGAACACGATTTCCGGTTGGCGGATGAGAATTTGTTCGCGGATTTGGGGGCTCGCATGCGCTTCGAGCATTTGCATCATCGTGACATGTTGGCCAACACCGCTGATGAAAAGCACCGGTGCGGCCCCGGCAGCAAGCATATCGAGGCCATGCTCAACACGGCCCTGGCCGCCGGTAAGCACGATGATTGCATCGGTGTGCACCGTCGGTGGCACATTCTCAGACGGCATATTCTGCACGAACCACACGAGCGCCACGCACCAGGTGATCGCGGCCATTGTCACTAATGAAAGAAGTATACGCATGGGACGAATTTAGGCACCAATCGCCGCGAACGCTAGTAGATTTGCGCAATCGCTATGCGCGAATGGGAAATGTTTTGAGAATATAGTCAGCTGCGGCAGACAGATGATCGCAAATATGAACAGGCTTCATGGAGGTAGGAATGCCCGCTGCTTCCAACGCTGTGCCCTTGCCGGTGCGGGTGAGGATGCGGGGGCAACCGGCAGCAGCAGCGGCCTCAAGATCGCGTAGTGCGTCACCGACAAGTGGGGTTTGCGCAGGATCCGCATGAAAATCGTGGAGGGCTTCGAGCAGCATACCAGGTGCTGGTTTGCGGCGGGGGCTTGGTGCATCGGGGTGATCGGGCGCGATGTAGATGCGATCGATGGTGCCACCGTGTTTTTTGACTTCGGCAGTGAGGAAGGCATGTGTTTCATCGACGATGGCTTGGGTGGTCAGCCCTTTGCCGATGGCGGATTGGTTGGTGCAAATGGCGATGCGGTAGCCGACACAACTGAGCTTGGCGATGGCCTCGACGGCGCCAGGCAGCAGCACAAATTCATCGCGCGTGAGGACGCCGGTTGGTGTATCGCGGTTAATGACCCCATCGCGGTCGAGCAATACTAGCATGGGATCAACGCATGTGGTGAAGCATGGATTGCACGGTAAACCGCGTCGCCACAAGGGCGATGAGTGCGGTCATGATCGGCAGCATCACAAACATTACACCGTGTAGTAGGCTGAAGTGCACTTGCGGCAATACTGGACTTTGCCACTGAATCGAGAGCACGACGGCAACGGAAAAAATGAGCAGAGCAAAGACGACGCCGACCAGTGCACCGCGACCCGCGAGCCAGGCGCTGTTCCATTGAAACTGGCGGAGAATGTATTCATCCGTCGCGCCGAACATATGGAGCAAGCTGACGGTTTTGAAATGCAGTTTGAGGTTGGTACGCGCGACCAAAATAATCATACCGATAACGCAGGCAATCAGCAATAGTGCCACAAAAATGACTAGGGCTTGTAGCAATGTGGAGGCTTGCGCAATATGCGCAACCCATGGGCCACGATCTTCGATACGGATGTTGGCGTCGATTTTCGTGAGTGCGGCCCGCAGGGCGGCAACGTTCACAGTGGTGGTTTGATTCTCAACGGCGGTTTTAACATCCACCATCACTGGCACGGGAACATCTTTCAGCGTGAAGTCCTTGCCGAGCCAGGGCTTGAGCAATTGCTCCATATCGCCCGTGCCGAGGACGGTGACATCCTCCACGCCTGGCGTTGCTTTGAGGGTGGTGGTGACGTTCTCCATCACGCCCTTATCATCCGCGCGGGTGGCGGGCACTTCAATATGCAGTACACCGATCGCGTCGTGCGACTGGTCGGATAGGGCATTGGTCAAACACATCGCGATAGCAAGCAGCAGCGCCGCGAAACCGATGAGGCAAGCCACCATGGCGGGTAGCAGCCGATGCGCATCATCCCGCGCGAAGGGAATGTCTGAGGAGACTAGCTGGCGGAGATTATCCATGCCGGGAGCTTAGCAGGTTTGGACTGCTATGCAAGAAGGTGAAGTTGGTGGCTTATACCTGTGTATCGACTTGCTTTGCCGGTGTGGCCGCGGCGGCGACGCCGACCATGGCGGGACGCAGCAAGCGATCATGAATCGTGTAGCCGGCTTGCAGCACTTGTACCACGGTGCCTGTTTCGGCATCGGGCGTTTCGATCTGCGCGACGGCTTGA
>JBGAJE010000136.1:0-4588 GCA_044225085.1 Rickettsiales bacterium
CAAATTTAGCACGGTGAACAGCGTATCATAAGCGGCCTGTTTATCCGCATTGATTTCCTCGCCCCAAAAACGTGCGCGCGAGCGGCGGATATACCAGTTATTCAACACATCAAAAAACGCCGTAATTGCATCTGCAGCGCCTGGCGTGTCATAAGCATCCAAGCTCGCTTGCACCGTCTCCACCGCCGCCCGCGCCTTGGCGAGGATGTAACGGTCGAGCATGTTTTCTGATGCGGTGATCGACTTCGCTTTCACCCCATCCGCATTCGCATAGAGCGTGAAGAAGTTGAACGCGCTCCACAGCGGCTTAATGTTGAGCCGCACTACATCGCGGATGAATTTTCCATCCGGGTCCACACTCAAATCCGCCCCACGCATCACCGGCGAGGCAAGCATCAACCACCGCAACGCATCCGCGCCGAAACTATCCATTACCTCTTTCGGGTCCTTATAATTCTTGAGGCGCTTGCTGTATTTTAGCCCCGTCTCCGAATCGAGCACCACACCATGGCAGATGCAGTTCAAAAACGGCGGCTTATCAAAAATCGCCGTCGAAAGCATGATCAGCGTGTTAAACCACCCACGCGTTTGGCCGACATATTCCGTAATAAAATTCGCCGGGAAATTTTCCTCGAACAGCTTTTTATTCTCGAACGGGTAATGCAACTGCGCGAACGGCATCGAGCCGGACTCGAACCAGCAATCAAACACATCCTCCACGCGGCGGAATTCTTCGCCGTCCTCGTGAATCACAATCTCATCAATCATCGGCCGGTGGAGGTCATCGACCTTTTTTCCGCTCGCCGCCTCAATCTCCGCAATCGAACCAAACACTTTTATCTTGCCCGATTTGCTTCGCCAAACCGGAATCGGCGTGCCCCAAAACCGGTTGCGCGAGATCGACCAATCCGGCGCCGTCGCCAGCATATGCGCCATCTGCCCGTCGCGGATGTGATCGGGAATCCAGTTGATCTGCTTGTTGATCTCCACCGCCCGGTCGCGGAATTTCGTCACCTCCACATACCAACTCGGCATTGCGCGATAAATCAGCGGCTGGTCGGTGCGCCAGCAATGCGGATAGTTGTGTTTAAACACCTCGTCTTTGACAAGCAGCCCATGCGCCTTCAGCCACCGCAAAATCCGCATATTCGCGAGGCCGAACTTCTCCACATCCTTCTTCGTAATATGCTGCGCTTCGTCGGATGCCTCGAGCCGCGTATCGGCGATGACGTTGAGGCCGCGCAATTGCAAATCCGGCAAATCAATAATCGCATCCGTAAATTTTCCCTGCCCATCGACGGGTACGATCACTTCAATCCCATTCTCCGCACAAACTTTCTGATCCACCTCCCCAAACCCCGGCGCCATATGCACGATGCCAGTGCCATCGCCCTCGGTGACGAACTCAGAGCCGTCGAGTACAGTGAAGGCATTAGGCGAGCCTTCCCATTGGCTATCCCAGGGAACTTCATCAAATGCACCACTGACGCGTTTAGCAAAATAGGGAAAGAGAGGTTCGTAGGTGAGGCCGATTAGTTGGCTACCTACAAGCGTTACACTAGTAATTGGTGCTCGTGCCCCTTCATTTACAAAGCCCGAAATTGGATAACCAGCTCCGAACAACTGAAGTGCAATACTCTGTGATGCAATTCGGCATTCTGTCTCACTAACTCTGATAGCAGTATAAAACATTTCTTTGTTTACCGCTAAAGCCAGATTAGAGGGTAACGTCCAAGGAGTCGTAGTCCATGCCACGACTTTACAAGTGACCACTTCTGGCATGTTGCTTTTTATAAAATCCGGAACTTCCTTCAATTCAAATGCAACATACGCAGCCTTATCCTCCCGCTCGCGCGTCGCGTTATCCAAACGCGTTTCGAAGTTCGATAGCGGCGTCTCCGCGGCCCAGCTATAGGGCATCACGCGCATGGATTCATAGACGAGGCCCTTGTCATAAAGCTGCTTGAACGCCCAGAGCACGGACTCCATGAAATCCGTATCCATCGTCTTATAGTCATTCTCAAAATCCACCCAGCGCGCCTGGCGGGTGACGTAGTAATTCCAATCATCCACGTAATTATCGACATTGCGGCGGCAGTGATCGTTAAACTTGCCGATGCCGAATTGCATAATCGCCGCACGGCCCGTGATATGCAGCTCCTTCTCCGCGCCCATCTCGGCCGGCAGCCCATGGCAATCCCACCCAAAGCGGCGCTCGACGCGGCTGCCCTTCATCGTGTGGTAACGCGCAATCGCATCCTTCACATAACCCGTCAACAAATGGCCGTAATGTGGCAAGCCGTTGGCAAACGGCGGCCCATCATAGAATACATAATTATTACTCGACCCATCCGCCTTCGCCCCGGGCCGCTGCGCGATGGACTTTTGAAACGTCCCATCCTTCGCCCAAAAATCCAAAATCTCCTGCTCTAGCGCGGGAAAGTTAGGGTTTGCCTCGATGTCAGGGTAATGTTTCGTCGTCATGCTGCTTCCAAAGATGGGGAAGAAGCCTTCTACTTAAGCCGTCCGGAAAAATCCAGCGTTGATGGCTTGCCGCTTGGCATTTGCATTTCGTCTACGAAATGCGTATACGATCAGCATCAGGGGGCTGATATAAATTTCGGCTAACATACATGTAAATCGCAAGGTCTGCATACAACCCAGAGTTTAACAATATCGCGTATAGGTTGCAAGCGCGGTGGGGAAGATTGAGATTATTATGAACGATCAACGACTTAGCGATCGATTAATTAACTACTGGAACAACATCCGCAAAGAATCGCCGCTGCCGGATTTCGCCCATTTCAACCGCGCCACCATCGAAGATATCTGGCAGCAATGCGTGTTATTCGTGGTCATGCCAGGGCCCGAAGGTAAGCCGCCGCGCATTAATTTCTACACCGTGGGCGAAAAAATCCAGGCCATCTACGGCCAGGATATGACAGGCCACACCTTCACCCCGCCGCTGCGCAACTTCCAAGGTGCAGCCATCATCCGCAAAGTGCCGGATGTCATCGCCACCCCCAAACCCATCACGGATGAAGGCCAATTCATCAACGACCAGAGCAAAGTAGTAAAATATCGCTCCTGCTTGCTGCCCTTCGGGCGTAATGGTAAGGTCACCCACATTCTCGCCGGGCTTAGCTGGCGCGTTTTCTAAAAAAACAAGCAGGACGATATTATGACCACGCATGACAGCAATGCGCATCTTGACACGCAACTCGTTTCCCTCGGCCGCGACCCGAAACGCGATTCCGGCGCAGTGAACCCGCCCGTCTACCGCACCAGCACGGTGATCTTTCCCGACTACGCGACGTTCCATGATTACGAAACCGGTCGCGTGAAACACCGCGGTTATGGCCGCTACGGCTCACCAACCACCGATGGGCTAGAAGAAGCGCTTGCCGCGCTTGAAGGGGCGGATCATGCAATTATCACCGCGTCGGGCTTATCGGCAATTACCACTACGTTGCTCGCATTCCTTAGCAACGGCGATCATACGCTGATCCCCGATTCACTTTACACCTCTGCCCGCCAATTCGTGACGAAAGAACTCGTCCGCTTCGGCATCGAGGTCGAATTTTACGACCCAACCATCGGCGCCGGCATCGCCAAATTAATGAAGCCCAACACCAAACTCGTTTATTGTGAAAGCCCCGGCTCGCTGACATTTGAAATGCAAGACATCCCTGCCATCGCCAAAGCCGCTCACGCTGGTGGCGCGTTGGTAGTGGCCGACAACACCTGGGCGACACCATTACTGCAACAACCCTTCAAGCTTGGCGTCGACATCTCAATCCACTCCGCCACCAAATATATCGGCGGCCACTCCGACCTCGTGATGGGTGCCGTGCTATGCAAGAAAGAACATTACGCCATTTTGAATCGCACGCATCGTAACCTCGGTGCCATCCCGAGCGGCGACAACGCATACCTCGCTCTGCGTGGTCTGCGTACCATTGCCGTGCGCCTGAAACAGCACGGCACGCACGCGCTCGAAGTCGCAAAATGGCTGCAAACCGTGCCGGAAGTGGCGCGCGTCCTCTACCCTGCATTGCCGACCGACCCTGGCCACGCCCTCTGGAAACGCGACATGACCGGCGCTTCCGGCCTCTTCGCGCTCGAACTCAAAAATGCAACCCACTCTGCCCTCGCCGCGATGCTCGATGGGCTAAAACATTTTGGTATGGGCTTCAGCTGGGGCGGGTTTGAATCGCTGATCATTCCTTATGAACCTGCAACCATGCGCAGCGTCACCACCTGGCGCAAAGGCGCAACTTTCTTACGCTTGCATATCGGCCTCGAAAATCCACAAGATTTGATCGCCGACCTCGACGCTGGCTTCGCCCGCTTCCGCAAAGCGATGAAGGCTGCAAACTAGCATCACATCTATCCTGAGTGGTCACCCTGAACTCGTTTCAGGGTCCATCTTAAAAAATATTCGCGTCGCAGACGCTCCTTGATGGATGCTGAATCAAGTTCAGCATGGCCATTGCTACGTGCGCAATTTCGACACCACTGCGGCGAGCATAAAAATTCCCACCGCGGCAACCACCATTACCGGCCCCGTCGGCGCATCGATACGCAG
>JBGAJE010000137.1:0-4515 GCA_044225085.1 Rickettsiales bacterium
CTTCAGGCCGGATTTGGCGAGTTCAGCGTAAGCGGTTTTGTAAGCAGCTTTAGCATCGGCTGAGAGATCAAGCGCGAGGTGCGGCTCGTCGATCTGCACCCATTCCACGCCCGCCGCTTTAAGCTCAGCGAGGAGTTTGCTGTAAACCGGCAGCAATTTCGGCAGCAGGGAGAGGGCGCTTTTGCCGCCCTTCATTTTGCCGAGCAGCAGGTAGCTGACAGGGCCGATGATGACCGGGCGGGTGGTGATGCCAAGCTCTTTCGCCTCGTTATACATATGCACGGGGCAGGTTTTGGCGAGGGTGAATTCGGTGGCATCCGAGAATTCCGGCACGATGTAGTGGTAGTTGGTGTCGAACCATTTCGTCATTTCGCAGGCGACGACATCCACACCGTCTTTCTGGTGGCCACGGGCCATGGCGAAATAGAGCGCGAGATTATCGTCTTTCAAATTCTTGTAGCGTTCCGGAATGCAGCCGAACATGGTGGTGTGGTTGAGCACCTGGTCGTAATAACCGAAATCGTTGCTCGGGATATGTTGGATGCCGGCGTCCTTCTGGCGCTTCCAGTTTTCAGCGCGAATGGATTTGCCGACAGCATGCAATGCGTCCGCAGTGATGTCCCCTTTCCAATAGCTCTCAAGCGCTTTTTTCAGCTCGCGCTGTGCGCCGATGCGGGGGAATCCAAGGTTTGCGGTGGTAGCCATTTTGTGTCTCCTGGCGGATGGTTGTTCCAAAATTGGAACAAGGTTGATACCATTCCCGCGGCAGGAATCAAGGATTTCTCTCGATTTTTTATACGGACTTTTCGTGGGTGATGAGCACACCCAATAAACGCCACAGTACCCAAGCATTTAAGGTATGCCAAAGGAAGTGCGTACCGATGACAAACTGACCGCACACTTCAAGGTCAATCGTGCGTAGGATGAGGGAAATCGTCCAGACGGTGGTGACGTTCATGAAGGTGCGAGCGGTGTCGCGATCGCGCTTAGCGAGGGCGAAGACGAGCGCGACGAGCGCGGCGTAGGTCGGCAGATACATTACCGTGCCATGGAGTAAGCCCGCGGGGAGATAGAGCTGAGCCGCGATGGTGAGGATGAGATAGAGCCCCCACCAACATAACGTCCGCCGCCAGGAGAGGGTGAATAAGCGGCGCAGGGCCGCGATGAGGAAGATATTGATGAACAGGGTGATGGGAATCACATCCATCAACACAGTCGCGCCGGTGGGGTAGAGATGCCAGATACTACTGCCGATACCGATGCCAAAGAGCGCGGCGGTGAGGAGCCATAAATCCGTGCGGTTACTATCAGCCGGCAGCTTTCTGATCGCCTGCATCGCCAACACGGCGGCGATGATGAAGAATAGATTCGTTACCGCATTCAATGGCTCGGCGAAGATGGACGGGTCGCCTGCGCGCTCGCAGTAGCCGTCGAGGTAGGTGAGTACGGTGGTCATGACTGATGCTTATATCATCGTCGAATCGCCCGCCATCCTTTTCAGGCGTGCGTCGCGGTTGACGTTGCGGATAATTTGTTTGAGCAGGATATAGAGCAGCGTCGCATTCAGCATATGCCACACAAAGTGTGTACCGATGGGGAACATGGGGCAGACTTCATGGTCAATCGCACGGCAGAAGAGCGATACCACGCCGACTAGGGCGGCCAGCATGAAGTGTTGCGAACTCGGGCGCGCTTTGAGGTGCAGATGCACCGCGATCACGATCAGTGCGATCATGCTGGAGAGGTAGCCGATCGAGTCGTTCAACGCATGCGGGAACTGGGCGACGAGAATATGCGAGAAGCCGAGGAAGGCGACGAAGCAAATCCCCGCTTGGAAGAAGTTACAGCGCCCAATGCGAAACAGCACGCTCCAGAAATAGAGCATAATGAACAATACAATGGCCGAGGTATCGAGCAATTCCGTCACCCGTGTGGGGAAGGCGTGGAAGATCACGCTATTGATCCCAATGATAAAGGTAATGGCGGTGAGAACGTGGATATCCCATATCCATTTGCGTTCGAGATCTTCATGCTTGCGGTAGTATTGGAAGATGGCGACCGCGACGAATATAAAGGCGAAAGAAGACAGCACGTTCAATGGCTCGGCAAATACACCAAGCCCTGCGCGCTCGCAGACGCCGTACCAATGGGTAATGGGGGTGTTCTCCATAAGATGACTCTAGCAAACTTTTTTGATGAATTCGTTAAAAAACCATGCCGCATCGCAGCGAAGTGACTGGAATTAGGTAGAATCTTAGCAAGTTGTAACTTTGCGGCCCTTGTATTTCGCGGGGGCTTATGGTTTACGGGGCCTATGAGCAAGCCCTCCGCCAGCCTTCCGATGCGTATCCTCGTGGTCGAGGATGATGCCGATGTGAACCAATATATCGCCAAAAACCTGCGCGAGCATGGGCATACGGTCGATACTGCGATGGATGGCGCGCGCGGCCTGGCCCTCGCCACCAGCGAACATTACGATGTGCTGCTCCTCGACCGGCTGATGCCGCAGATGGATGGGCTGACGCTGCTGAAAACCCTCCGCCAAGCGGGGAATACCACGCCGGTGCTTATCCTCAGCGCCCTCGGCGAGGTGGATGACCGGGTGGAAGGGCTTACTTCCGGCGGGGATGATTATTTGGTGAAACCGTTCGCGTTTGTGGAGCTGCTCGCGCGCCTCGAAGTGCTGGCACGGCGTGGGCAGCCGGCGAATCATAGTGATATCATCCTGCAAGCTGGCGGGGTGACGATGGACTTGCTCGCCCGTAAAGTGACACGGGATGGAGAAAATATCCTCCTACAGGCCCGTGAATTCAAACTCCTCGAATTCCTTCTGCGCCACAAAAACCAGGTGGTGACACGCACGATGCTGCTGGAGCATGTGTGGGAATACCACTTCGATCCGCAAACGAACGTGATTGACGTGCATATTTCCCGCCTTCGCCAGAAAATCGACCGCGATCCAGCCCAATCGCTAGTGAAGACCATTCGCGGCGCGGGCTATACGATTGAGGATGTGTAGCCTCTTTACCGTCATCACCCGAATCGCAACGCGATTATAGGGTGATCCAACGGAGGTGATGCCCGCGGTAAGTCCAATGGATTCCCCTATAATTTGCTTTGCAAATTCGGGGAATGACGGAGGATAAAAGAAGCCAATTTAACAAGGAAAAGCCCGTGCCACGCTTTCACCCATTTACCTCTTCTTCCACCAAGCTCGCGATTTTCTTCTCGACGTTGCTGGGAGTGGCGTTGCTGTTGTTGTGCATTGAGATCTATGCACTGACCAATGGTACTGAGATGGAGCCGATGCTCTCCAAATTCATTCTCGGCCTGGTGTTGATGATCTGCGCGGGGCTGTTTCTCGTTAGTTTTTATGTCACCAAGCGCATTAACGCCATTGCGGCAACGGCGGAACATATTATCGCCACGCGGGATGTGTCGCAGCGCATCCCGATCGATAACCGGTGGGATGATTTGAGTAAGCTCTCGACCGTGCTCAATGCGATGCTCGAGGAAATCGAGCAATTGGTCGCCAGCGTGCGCCAAGTGTCGGACAATATCGCGCATGATTTGCGCACCCCCCTCACCCGTTTGCGCAACCATATCGAAACCATGCGCGAAGGCAGTTTCAGCCCGCAGGAGCAGCAGGAGCAATTCAACCAGTTGGTCACGGAGTGTGATGGGTTGCTTGCGACATTTAATGCACTGTTACGCATCGCCAATATCGAATCCGGGCGGCGGCATGCGGTATTTCATACTGTCAATCTCGCCCATGTGCTGCAGGATGTGGTGGAGCTTTATGAGCCCGTCGCCGCTGAAAAGCAGCTACAGTTCGCTTACCGGGCAGAGCCGACGATGGTGGAGGGCGACAAGGATTTACTTTTCCAAGCCATCGCCAATTTGCTGGATAATGCGATCAAATACACGCCCGATGGTGGGACAGTGGTGATTACTGTGATGCCCCATAAGCACGGCGCGCAGATTGTGTTGCGCGATACGGGGCATGGGATTGCGGATGAGTTCAAACCCCACGTTTTCCGCCGCTTTTACCGCATCGCGCGGTGCCGTAGTTTTCCAGGTTCCGGCTTGGGCTTGAGCTTAGTCTCGGCGATTGTGAAGCTGCACCAAGGCACGATTGTGCTGACGGATAACGAGCCGACGGGGCTTGTGGTGACGGTGACGATTTAGTTTCACCTCTCCCGGTGGGAGAGGTTAAAAAATCAAATCTCTTCCAAGCACCACAACAACACTGCCTTTTGCACGTGAAGGCGGTTTTCGGCTTCGTCCCAGATGGCGGATCCAGGGCCATCGAGCACGTCGTCGCTGACCTCCTCACCGCGATGGGCGGGTAGGCAATGGAGGAAAATGGCGTGTGGCTTGGCGAGCTTCATCAGCGCTGCGTTGACTTGGAAGCCGGTGAAGGCTTGTTTGCGGGTGAGCGTATCGTCATCGCCCATGCTAACCCAGGTGTCGGTCGTTACCACATCTGCGTCGGCGACGGCTTCGGCGGGCTTG
>JBGAJE010000138.1:0-4531 GCA_044225085.1 Rickettsiales bacterium
ATTGCACGAAAACATTTCATCTTAAGCCGCCTTTCTATTTTTGCTGGTATATTCATCCATCCGCCGTTCGATTTCATGGCGGAAATGGCGCACGAGGCCTTGCACCGGCCAGGCTGCCGCATCACCCAGCGCGCAGATCGTGTGCCCCTCGATGCGCGTGGTGATGTCGATCATATGGTCGATATCCTCCCGCGCCGCGTCGCCGCGCACCATGCGCTCCATCATCCGCCACAGCCAGCCGGTGCCCTCGCGGCACGGCGTGCATTGGCCGCAGCTCTCATGCATGTAAAATTTGCTCAAGCGCGCGATGGCTTTCACGATGTCGGTCGATTTATCCATCACAATCACCGCTGCCGTGCCAAGACCACTATTGACTTCGCGCAGCGAGTCGAAATCCATCAGCACCGTATCGCAAATGCTCTTCGGCAGCACCGGCACAGATGAACCACCCGGAATAATCGCGAGCAAGTTATCCCACCCGCCACGCACACCGCCCGCGTGCTTCTCAATAAGTTCCTTGAGCGGAATACCCATCGCATCTTCCACATTGCAAGGATTGTTCACGTGGCCGGAAATGCAATACACCTTCGTCCCCGTATTATTCGGCCGGCCAATACCTGCAAACCACGCCGCGCCCTTGCGCAGAATCGTCGGTACCACAGCGATGGATTCCACATTATTCACCGTCGTCGGGCAACCCCAAACCCCCATCGCCGCCGGGAATGGCGGTTTCAAGCGCGGCTGACCCTTTTTGCCTTCAAGTGATTCAATCAACGCCGTTTCCTCACCGCAAATATACGCCCCCGCGCCACGATGCAGGAACACATCAAAATCATAGCCCGATTTACAAGCGTTCTTGCCAATCAACCCCGCCGCATACGCCTCATCAATGGCATACTGCAGATTATCTGCCTCCTCGCGGAATTCCCCGCGAATGTAAATATACGCCGCCACCGCCCCAATCGCGAAGCCGCCAATCAAGCAACCCTCGATCAGCTTATGCGGGTCATGTCGCATCATATCCCGGTCTTTGCACGTCCCCGGCTCACCTTCATCCGCGTTCACCACGAGATACGCCGGGCGGCCATCGGATGCCTTCGGCATAAACGACCATTTCATCCCCGTGCTAAACCCTGCACCACCGCGGCCACGCAGGCCAGAGGCTTTCACTTCCTCAATAATCTTATCGCGGCCCCAGCCGAGAATGTCCTTCGTGTTATCCCAATCTCCACGCGCCTGCGCGCCTTTGAGCTTCCAGTCATGGTGCCCGTAGAGGTTGGTGAAAATGCGGTCTTCGTCCTTCAACATACGCCCTCCAGCGTCATTCCTGCGAAAGCAGGAATCCACCTTGCTTTCCCAAATACAATATCATCGCAAAGATGGATTCCCGATGAAGCTTCGTTTTCAAACGCGTTGCGTTTGAACTTCGCTAGCTCGGGAATGACGAAATGGACGAGTTGAAACATACTATCTCTTCGCCAATAAAGTTTGAGGATCAGGAATGACATCCGCCGGCACGGTAATCACCGGCTCGCCCGTAACATACGGCGCCACAGCATAAAGTTGAAACCGCACATTCCAGCCATCTTTGGTGTAATACAAAGTGCATGTGTCGCAGCCACTATCCGTTAAAAACGGCTCAGTGCGGTTCTTCGTTTCATCGAACACACTATCCGCGTATTTCTTCAACAGCTCTTGCTGCACAAAGCTATTCACTTTGGCCAAGTCCTCCGGCTTCATCAGCTTGATCGGGTCAATCTGCTTGCCGGTTTTTAAATCAATCGTGAACCCTTCCGTACCACCGAGCGGATGCGCCGCCCCTGCACCATACGTCGAATACACGATCAGCACCGTCAAAACATCCGGCGTTTGATATGCCACTTCGTAATTCGCCGTTGCCTCATTTACCCCAATTTTATCTGGTGGCGGCGCAGCCGCTGCCCCCTCGCAGGATTCACTCGCCAATTGCTCCGGCACCGCAGCGAGCACCGCATTCGCCGAGCCCATCACATCGGACGAGCCACCATTCAATTGCGCTTTATGAATATCCGCCTTGCACAAACATTCGTTGAACGATTTCGGGTCCGCCTCCGGCTTGCAATCCGGCGCTTGAAAATACCCCTGACGCACCAATACCGATTCCACGGTCACTTCCGCGAGCGCCGGGAACGCAAACCCCGCAACCATTATCGCCGCGATGTAACCCTTCAACCGCATCAGCCCACCTTCTTCGTCAATGTCGTCAACCCCGTCACCGGCTCCGACGATTTGCGCGCAATCTGCGGACCCGGCTTCGGCTTCTCGTTCCGCTTCAGCTTCAGCAAAATCTCATGCGTGCTGGCGTAATCGAGATCCTCATAAAAAATCTCCGACCCATCATGCGCATCCACCTGAATCATCGGTGCATTCACGCACGCGCCGGTGATCAACTTCCGTCAGCGTAAACATCCCATCCCGCGTGGTTTCACCAAATTCAATCCCCAGCGTGTCGCGGCAAGCGCGAACCACTTCATCCGATCCACGCAACCAGCACGGCGTCGTCGTGCAGCATTGCACATGATAGCGGCCAACGGGCGCAAGGTTATACATCGAGTAAAATGACGCCACCTCATGCGCACGAATGGCGGGCATATTACACATTTTCGCCACCAGCTCGATCGCTTTGATCGGCAACCAGTTGTCATTCTGCTTCTGCGCGATCATCAACAACGGCATCACCGCCGACTGCTCCCGCCCCTGCGGATATTTCGCAATATGCTTTTCCGCCTCTTTCAAATTCTCAGGCGTGAAGGCGAAGCTCGCTGGTTGTTCAAAAATTTTTGTAGGGTGAGCTGTCATATATCCTTCTCCGGACTGCAAGGAACTTCCGCAATAAGACGTTGTCTATTAGGCCCCGTAATAATAGGCGCTGGCGTTGCGATCGCCGCAGCAGGATCTTTCCAGGGCTCACCTGCAAGTATATTAAAATTTGCCCTCTCCGCTTGTGCTTTTATTTCAGCTTGCGTGAGCAACGCCAAATCTGAAATATCACACGGGTTGAGCATAAAAGTATTCGGCTGCGCTTTCGTTTCCCCATCTAGCTTCACCCCATATGGAAACAGATGATAAACTTTCTTTTGATTTGCTTCTGTTAGCGCCAAACGCAAAGCCTTACCCGTATTAATCAACGCATCAGAAAAATTTTTCTGATCTAGAATGAGCTGTTCAGCCTCAAAATCTGGAAAAATGGCAACAGTAACAGCCGGTTCACCTTGCCATTCACCGGATTTTAATTTCACGGTAATTTGAGTCGATTCAGGCACAAAACAAGCAAAGGCGGCTTTAACATTTTCGCATGCTTGCGCCACCTCTTCCGCATTAAGGGAAACTTCACCCATAGCTCCTATCGGCATCATATTATTCACCGATCAATCTCCCCAAACACCACATCCAGCGTGCCGATAATTGCCGACACATCCGCCAGCATGTGGCCCTTTGACATAAAATCTAGCCCTTGCAAATGCGCAAATCCCGGCGCGCGAATTTTGCATTTATACGGGCGGTTCGTCCCATCCGACACCAGGAACACGCCGAACTCACCCTTCGGCGCTTCCACCGCCGTATAGGTTTCACCCGCCGGCACGTGATAACCCTCGGTATAAAGTTTGAAATGGTGAATCAGCGCTTCCATCGATTGCTTCATCAACGCCCGGCGCGGCGGGGCGACTTTCGGATCATCCGTCACCACCGGACCCGGTTTCATTTTTGCAAGACACTGTTTTACAATGCGCAGGCTCTGACGCATTTCTTCCATGCGCACGAGGTAGCGGTCGTAACAATCCCCGTTTTTTCCGATAGCGACATCGAAATCGAGCTCGCTATAAATCTCATACGGTTGCGCGCGCCGCAAATCCCACGCGAGGCCCGAGCCACGCAGCATCGGCCCCGTAAAGCCCCAGGCTTGCGCCTCTTCCGGGCTCACCACGCCAACATCCACCGTCCGCTGTTTCCAAATCCGGTTGTTGGTGACGAGGGTTTCCACATCATCGATAATTTTCTCAAATCCATCGCAGAACCGCGCGATGTCCTCTTCCATCCCCGCCGGAATGTCCTGATGCACCCCGCCTGGGCGAATATAGGCCGAGTGGAACCGCGCGCCCGAAGCCCGCTCGTAAAACTCCAGAATCCGCTCGCGCTCTTCGAACATCCACAGCAGCGGCGTCGTCGCGCCCACATCGAGAATCTGCGTCGTCACGTTCAACGAATGGTTCAAAATCCGTGTCAGCTCACTAAAAATCACCCGGATATATTGCGCCCGCAGCGGCACTTTAATGCCCGCCAGCTTCTCCACCGCCATCGAATAGCAATGCTCCTGATTCATCGGCGACACATAATCCAGCCGATCAAAATACGGCAGCGCCTGCAGATACGTCTTATGCTCGATCAGCTTCTCCGTGCCCCGGTGCAACAGCCCGATATGCGGGTCTGCGCGCTCGACCACTTCTCCATCCATCTCCAGCACCAGCCTGAGCACCCCATGCGCCGCCGGATG
>JBGAJE010000139.1:0-4472 GCA_044225085.1 Rickettsiales bacterium
GTAAACGCCACGGGATGCGCAAGCGTTCGCAACGGATGATCCGCAGCGCACGCGGCACCACGATTCTCAACGAATCGGATGCCAAAGTGATCCGTAAATCATTCCTCCCCAACGGTTAAGGAGCAGCACCATGGCACATGTAAAACGTAGTGTTACCAACCGCGCCCGTCACCGCAAGGTGCTCAAACGCGCGAAAGGCTATCGTGGCCGCGCCGGCACCAGCTACCGCATCGCGCACGAGCGTACTGAAAAAGGTATGCAGTATGCTTACCGCGATCGCCGCAACAAAAAGCGCACTTTCCGCGCGTTGTGGATTCAGCGTATCAACGCCGCGGCACGTGAGTGCGGCCTTGTGTATTCCGAGTTCATGCACGGCCTCATCAAGGCTGGCGTAACGCTGGACCGCAAAGTGCTGGCCGATATCGCCGTCAAAGACGCGGCGATGTTCAAAGCCCTCGCCGCCCAAGCGCAAGCCGCGCTGAAGGCGTAAAGAATCAGGAGAGTGCAGCAATGCGCTCTCCTTTCTCTCCTCCGCTTTACCGTCATCCTGAACTCGTTTCAGGATCCATCTAAAAGACTATTTGCGTCGCAGACGCTCCTTGAGATAGATGCTGAAACAAGTTCAGCATGACAGACTACAAAGGCATCGCGCATGTCCCTCGCCGAAATTTCATCCCGCTCCCTCACCGCCATCGCGGATGCCACCAGCACCAAGGCGCTGGAGGATTTACGCGTCGCGATCCTCGGCAAATCCGGTGAACTCACTGCCCAACTTAAAACCCTCGGCGCCCTGCCGCCTGAAGAGCGCAAAGCCAAAGGCGCGGAAGTCAATCGCGTCAAAGAAGAAGTCACCGCTGCGCTGGAAGCCAGAAAATCTGCACTCGAAGGCGCCGAGCTGAATGCACGCCTAGCAAGCGAAATGGTGGACATCACCCTCCCCGCCGCACCGTTATCCACCGGCTCTATCCACCCCATCACACAAGTGACAGAAGAGCTCACCGCCATCTTCGCTGACTTTGGGTTCAGCGTCGTCGAAGGCCCCGAGATTGAAGACGATTTCCACAACTTCACCGCGCTGAATATCCCTGAGTCTCATCCTGCGCGGCAGATGCATGACACGTTCTACCTCAAAGGCATGCTCGGCGATGGCGACGCTAAAGCCCCTGCCGTGCTGCGCACCCACACCTCCCCCGTGCAAATCCGCACCATGATCGGCCAAAAACCGCCCATCCGCATCATCGCGCCGGGCGCGACCTATCGTTCCGATTCGGACATGACGCACACGCCCATGTTCCACCAAATCGAAGGCTTGGTGATCGAAAAAAATATCCATATGGGCCATCTCAAAGGCTTGCTGCATGATGCACTCGCTGCGTTTTTCGGCCTCACCACCGTCCCCATGCGCTTCCGCGCCAGCTTCTTCCCGTTCACGGAACCCAGTGCCGAAGTCGATATAGGCTGCAAGCGCGGACGTGACGCACTCATCATCGGCGAAGGCAACGACTGGTTAGAGATCCTCGGCTGCGGCATGGTGCACCCGAACGTCCTGCGCAATTGCGGGCTTGATCCCGCCGAATGGCAAGGCTTCGCTTTCGGCATGGGCATCGAGCGCCTCGCCATGCTGAAATACAACATCCCCGATCTGCGCACCATGTTCGCGGGTGACATGCGCTGGCTGAAACATTATGGGTTTAACGCGCTGGATATTCCCTCGCTCATCAAGGGAGTCGCGGCATGAAGCCCCACTCCCATCATTGTCATGCCGTCTTCATGACGGCATCCGGAGCCAGCCTCATGCTCCAGACCCCGTCATGCGACGGGGTGACAACCGTGCGGAGGGTCGCATGAAATTTCCATTAAGCCTCCTCAAACGCTTCCTCACGACCGACGCCTCACTTGAGCAAATCAGCGCGACGCTGACCGCCATCGGCCTCGAAGTGGACGGCATTGAAGACAAGGCTGGCGCCTTGATGCCATTTGTCGTGGCAGAAATTCTCGAAGCCACCCGCCACCCCAACGCCGAGAAACTGCAAGTCTGCAAAGTAAAAAGCATCAACGGCACGTTGCAAATCGTCTGCGGCGCACCCAATGCCCGCGCGGGCATCAAAGTCGCGCTCGCCAATATCGGCACGATCATCCCCACCAACGGGATGGAAATCAAAAAATCCAAAATCCGCGAAGTCGAGAGCCAGGGCATGCTCTGCTCCGCGCGCGAGCTGGGCCTGGGCGACGATCACGCCGGCATCATGGAACTCCCGCTCGACGCCCCCATCGGCGCCAGCATCGTCGATATCCTGGGCCTCGGCGACCCGGTCATCGACCTCAACGTCACCGCCAATCGCGGCGATTGCCTCGGCGTCTACGGCGTCGGGCGCGACCTTGCTGCGGCCGGGCTTGGCACGCTGAAGCCGCTTTGCGTCCCCGAAATCAACACTAGCGGCCCCTGCCCCGTCACCATCACGATCAACGACACCGACGGCTGCCCCGCCTTCCTCGGCCGCGTCATTCGCGGCGTGAAAAACGGCCCCTCGCCGGAATGGCTGCAGCGCGTACTCACCAGCGCTGGCATGCGCCCCATCTCGGCACTGGTGGACATCACCAACTATTTCACCCTCGCCTTCGGCCGCCCGCTGCATGTGTATGACCTCGCGAAATTCGACGGCAGCATCACTGCCCGCACTGCGCATGATGGTGAAGCGCTGCTCGCGCTGAATGAAAAAGAATACCGCCTCACCCCGCGCGATTGCGTCATCGCTGACGGAAAAACGGTGCTGGGCATCGGCGGCATCATGGGCGGCAGCGCGACCGGCGTCAGCGAAGCCACCACCGACATTTTGCTGGAGATCGCCTATTTCAACTCCGAGCGCATCGCCAAAACCGGCCGCGCACTGCAGATTGATTCGGATGCGCGTACGCGCTTCGAACGCGGCATCGACCCCGCCTTCATGGAAATCGCCGCGGCGCGTGCGACCGACCTCATCCTCGAGCTCTGCGGCGGCAGCGCGACGGAGACCACCATCGCCGGTGGCATCCCCAAAGCAAAAATTGAAATTCCCTTCTCAGCGGATGCCGTCAACGCGCTGGGTGGCACCTACATTGCTGAAGCCCGCATGCGTGAGATTCTCGCCTCCCTCGGCTTCCGCGACCATGGCGAGCATATGCACCCACCCACTTGGCGGCATGATGTCACCCAACCTGCTGACCTCGCAGAAGAAGTGCTGCGCATTGTTGGCTATGATTCCATCCCCACCGTCTCCCTCCCCAAACATCCCGGCATCGCCCGCCCCGCGCTTGATGCAAACCAGACTCGCGTCAGCACATTGCGCCGCGCCGCCGCCACGCGCGGCCTGCATGAAACCTACAGCTGGGGCTTCTGCTCCGAGGCGCAGGCGGATGCCTGGAGCTGGGGCGGCAAACATGTGGAAGCGCTGGAACTGCTGAACCCCATCAGCGCCGATCTTGCCGTCATGCGCCCGAAAATCATGCCGCACCTTGTCGAGGCCGTGAAAAACAATCTTGCGCGCGGCCTCACCGATATTGCGATTTTCGAACTCGGCGCTGTGTTCGAGGACGTCACCCCCGCCGGCCAAAAAACCATGCTCGCCGGTATCCGCACCGGCAACATCACCGGCACGCATTGGGCCGGCAGCAAAGCGGTGGATGTGTTCGACGTGAAGGCCGATCTCTACGCGCTGCTCGATGCGGCAGGCATCAACACCGCGCAACTCACCATCACCCCCACGAAAGACGTGCCCTGGCTCCACCCCGGCCGCAGCGGCGTCGTCGGCCTCGGGCCCAAGAATGCGCTCGGTGTCTTTGCCGAAATCCATCCCGCGCTGCTCAAGCAATTCGGGGTCGATGTGCCCGCTTATGGCTTCGCCTTGTTTGTCTCCGCGCTGCCTGCGGTGAAGTCCGCCAAACGCAAAGCGCTCGCGACATCCGATTTCCAATCCGTCGCCCGCGATTTCGCATTCGTGGTGGATGGCAACATGGCCGCTGCAGAACTTCTCAAGGCTGTCCGCGCTTCGGAAAAAACATTGCTTCGCGACGTCACCATCTTCGATGTTTACACCGGTAAAGGCGTCGAACCCGGCAAAAAATCCATGGCCCTTACCGTCACGCTGCAGGCGGATGACCGGACGCTGACGGATGCCGAAATCGAAGCAGCGTCGCAATCCATCATCACCGGCGTCCGCAAAATCGGCGGCGTGCTGCGCTAGAGTCCACCGGCCAACCGCTAGCGGCATATTTTCGAGTGGATTTTCTGATGATTCCGTGGCACTGAAACATATCGTTTGCCGGATTGATCGAGGAGATCTTCGCGTGAAAAAATCAGAAGTTACCATTGTAATTCCCTCGCTAACGCCGCTTGAGGAAGTAACGGCATACCAAACGTTTTTAGAATCTGATATTCGACAGCATCTCTACGTGCAGTTTGTTTATTTGCGCAATGGGTTCCACAATACCAGCAA
>JBGAJE010000140.1:0-4378 GCA_044225085.1 Rickettsiales bacterium
CGGCGTGTTCTGCGGGTTGCCTTGATACATGCCGCCCGGAATCGCCGTGCGCGAATAATACGGATTTTCCGCAATCAGCGTATCCACATCATTCCCCTCAACTGGAATGAGCTTCGCACCGCAATTGCTGGTGATTTCCTGAATCAACCCATTCGGGTGACCGGCTGCAAACACCATCGCATCGATCTTGCCTTCGCACAGCGCATGGGCGGCTTCCACCGGTTTCAACTCTTGCGCCGTGGCGAACGTGCGTCGCGTCCAGTGATGCACGCCCATCAGCGCTTCCATGATCTCACGCATGCCCGAATCGGCATCGCCGATATTGACGCGCTTACCCTTCAGCCCCTCAAAATTCTTGATGCCGCTATTTTTGCCCACCGCCACCGTAAACATCTCACTATGCAGCGAGAACACTGAGCGCAGATTTTTGAATGGCGGCCCGTCAGCAAATATTCCCTCGCCGCGATAAGCGTTATATTGCCAGTCGGATTGCACGATGCCGAAACTAATCTCCCCATCATGCAGCGCATGGATGTTGTAAACTGACCCACCGGTCGATTCCACAAAGCAGCGAATCCCATGCTCCTTACGTCCACGATTCACCAACCGGCAAATCGCGCCGCCCGCGGGGTAGTAAACCCCCGTCACCGCACCCGTGCCGATAGTGATGATATTATCCTGCGCGAAACTCTCGGAAGCCGCACCGACACCAACCAACGCCGCCAGCGCGATCGTAAACAGCTTCTTCATCGATGACTCCCTAGTGCAACCTAAAGCATGTAGCGTTTAGCTTAGTAGAGTCGGTTCATGTATTCGGTCCAGAACCGCTCAAGATTATGCATCGCTTTATTAATATCCGTCAGGAACGCGAGGCCAGGGCTACGCTTATCAAGCTCAGCCACGTTGCGTTCAATCAGCGCATCCATCTGCCCCACCAGCGCGAGGCCCTTATCCGACAGTTTCACCCGCGTCGAACGCTTGTCATGCGGCGCTTTCTCCTGAATCAAGTAACCCGTGCTAACGAGATGCTTCACGTTATACGAAACGTTCGTGCCTAGGTAGTAACCACGATTGGTGAGTTCCCCCACCGTTAGCTGGTCAGCGCCGATATTGTAGAGAATCAGCGTCTGAACGTTGTTGATGTCCTCAACTTTAAGGCGATCAAGTTCACTTTTAACGACATCCAAAAACCGGCGGTGCAGGCGCTCGATGAGCAGAATGGATTCGAGGTAGATTTCTTTCACGCGTTATCTCCTGTTTATTTTCTTAATTTGAATCTGTTGTGCCATATATTTTTTCCTTACGCAAGCAGTGCGGGGTTGGAGGTCAGCCGAACGGTGACAGTTGTGCCAACACCTTGTTCACTCTCGATTTTAATTTTTCCATGGTGAAGCTCAACCAATTTTTTTGTCAGTGGCAAACCAAGCCCTGCGCCTTCATATTTTCGGTTGAGTCCCGCGTCGGCCTGATTGAAGGATGAAAACGCCTTGCGAATATCGTGCTCCGACATACCAATGCCATTATCCTCCACCTCAATGGTGAAATAATTCACACTGTTCTTCCCCGCTTCCACCCGCGCCCGCACCGTCACTTTACCACCCTCTTTGGTGAACTTGATTGCGTTCGACAGCAAATTTAACAGAATCTGCACCAGCCGCACCCGGTCAGCGATAATCTTCGGCATCTTTTCCGGCAAATCGGTATAAATATCGACCTTCCGTTGATGCGCTTGCCCAGCGACAATGTTCAGCGCTTTCTCGACGATCTTGTGCAAACTCAACGCATCATACGTGATATTCAGTTTCCCCGTCTCCGCCTTGGTGAGATCGAGAATGTCATTAATCACATCAAGCAAATGCCGGCCGGAATCGAGGATATCCCGCGCATACTCGATATATTTCTCATTTCCCAGCGGCCCAAATTGCTGTTGCTGCAACATCGTCGAAAATCCGATGATTGCATTCAGCGGTGTGCGCAATTCATGGCTCACATTCGCCAAAAACTGCGACTTGGCGAGGCTCGCGCCCTCCGCATGCTCGCGCGCCGCCTCAAGCTCCACCCCTTTACGGGTAAGGCGGCTATCGCGATCCTCAATCTCCGCCAACATCGTGTTGAACGAGGAAGTCAGCGATTCTACCTCTTTCGGTACTTCCACCAAACTGCTCGCCACTACCCGCAGCGAATAATCTTTGTAGAGCGACACACGCTGCGCCGTGCGCGCGATATGGTGAATCGGCCGCAGCAACGCCCGCTCCAGCCGCCGCCCAAGCACCCAGCAAAAAAACGCCAAACACAAACCCAGCACCACCGATGCCGCTAGCCATATCCCTACATAACGCCAGATCGGCGGCATCGCCGCCACCAGCACCACTTCGCCCACCGGCTTCGGCAAATTTGCGCCCACGACGGACACATGCGCCACCACATGCCGCCATCCGAGTTTCACGCCGTTAATACTCTCACAGACCGGTAACCCGCTGGTGCTACTATAAGACCGCCCATGCAATGAGGTCGCCCGCATCGCGTCCCCTTGGCCAATCAATATACACGCCAATTCCAGCTCGTTATTGACTGTCGCCGCCTCAAGCATGGATTGTGGTTGGGTGATCGAATTGCCTCCCTCAGCCGCCAACATGCTGGCAATCAACCGTGCCTGCGTCGCCAATTCCCGGCTATAAACCCCATGCAGCTGAAAAAACGAAACCACCGTCAAACTCGCAGTGAGCAGCATAATCAGCGCCACACAAAGCAGAAGCACACTACGCCGATAAAGCTGCTGAACCGAGAATTCCATGATTTTTAGCTACACGAAGGCATTTCAAAAATCATTCTTTTTAACGCCTGCCCTCCGTTACCGAATATAACATTTGCGAGCCTGTGACGGCCATGCTACCCGCCAGTGAAGGAGATTCATATGTGCGGAATTATCGGAGTCATCGGCGAGCAAGTCGCCGCCCCCCTCGTACTCGACGCCCTAAAGCGTCTGGAATACCGTGGCTATGACTCTGCCGGCATCGCCACCCTCGTGAATGGCAAAATTGAGCGCCGCCGCGCCAAAGGCAAGCTGGCCGCCCTCGAAACCGTTATCGAAGCGCAACCCATCGGCGGCACGCTGGGCATCGGCCACACACGCTGGGCCACCCATGGCCTCCCCAATGAAGCCAACGCGCACCCCCACGCGACGGATAAAGTCGCTGTCGTCCATAACGGCATTATCGAAAATTTCCAAACCTTGCGTACCGAGCTTGAAAAAGCCGGCCACGTCTTCACCAGCCAAACCGATACGGAAGTTGTTCCCCAACTCATCACCTTTTACCTCAACCAAGGAAAAACCCCGCGCGAAGCAGTCGCCACCTGCCTCAAGCGCCTCGAAGGCGCCTTCGCGCTGGGCATTTTATTTGCCGACGCACCAGACGCACTCTATGCCGCTCGCCTCGGCTCCCCCCTCGCCATCGGTTTCGGTAATGGCGAAAATTACCTGGGCTCCGACGCCGTCGCCCTCGCCCCCCTTACTCAAAAAATCTGCTACCTCGAAGAAGGCGATTGGGCCGAAATCCGCCGCGATGGTGTCATCGTTTTCAACAAAACCGGTGAACAAGTCGAACGCCCCATCAAAATCACGGCCTTGACCGGCGCCACCACCGGCAAAGGCGATTTTCGGCATTTTATGCAGAAAGAAATTTTCGAGCAGCCAAGCGTCGTCGGCCAAACGCTGAACGTCTATTACAACCCCACCACCGCACGCATCGTGATGCCGGAGCTCCCCTTCGCCCTTGCTGGCATTACCCGCGTCAGCATCGTCGCCTGCGGCACGTCCTACTACGCCGGGCTCACCGCTCGCTATTGGCTTGAATCTCTCACCCGTTTGCCGGTCGACATCGATGTCGCCTCCGAATTCCGCTACCGTGAGCCGGTGCTGGCCGATGGCGGCCTCACCCTCGTCATCTCCCAATCCGGCGAAACGGCGGATACACTTGCCGCCCTGCGCTACGCCAAGGCTCAAGGCCAACGCACACTCGCCATCGTCAATATGCCCGAATCCAGCATGGCGAACGAGGCCGAAGCCACTCTCTCCACTCATGCCGGGCCGGAGATTGGCGTCGCCTCTACCAAAGCCTTCACCACACAGCTCACCGTCCTCGCCTGCTTCGCCCTCGCTTTGGCCGATGCACGCGGCACACTCGACGCTAAAGAAATGGCCCGCCTCACTCATGCGCTGGCCGAAGTCCCCGCTCGCATCGGTGAAGTGCTGCACCATGCCGACGCCATCGAAAAACTCGCCCACAAAATCCAGCACGCAACGGATATGCTCTACATTGGCCGCGGCACCAGCTACGCCATCGCCCACGAAGCCGCACTAAAAATGAAGGAAATTTCC
>JBGAJE010000141.1:0-4374 GCA_044225085.1 Rickettsiales bacterium
TGATTGCGACCGATCATGGCGGCGCGCGCGAGACGATTTTGCAGAATGAGACTGGCTATCTGGTGCCGCCGGAAGATCCGCAGACGATGAAAGATGCGATTGGCTTTGCCCTTCACCGTGATGATGCCACGATTACCGCAATGGCGAGCTACGCCAAGCAGCATGTGCGGCGACATTTTTCGAGCGATTTGATGAAGGATAAAACCATCGCCGTTTATCGTGAGTTGCTCGAGCAGAGCCAGCCGGTATGACACCCTACCCTATTCTGGTCATCAAGCTGGGGGCGCTTGGTGACATTATTCTTGCCACCGCTGCGTTTGCGGCGATCCGGGCCCGGCATCCCAATGCGCATATTGTGTGCTTAACGAGTAAAGCATATGCCCAGCTTTTGGCACAGAGCCCTTACTTTAACGAAATTTGGGTGGATACGAAGCCGAAGCCGCACCATCTGCGGTTTATCCTGGGGCCAATGCGGCAGATGTTGCGCAGCCAGCCGTGGAAATGGGTGTATGATTTACAAAATTCGACGCGGAGCCTCACCTATCCGTGGCTACTGGGGCGACCTTGGCCGAATATCAGCAATACATCGCGCTGGTCGAGCCATGGCTATACGGATCGGCTGCGGCACGAGCGGCATGCGCTTGAAAATTTGCGGTTGCAGTTGGAAATTGCTGGGATCCGAAATGTCGGCATGCCGGACCTTAGCTGGCTTACGGCTGATATTTCCGACATTATGAGCCATGTGCGCACGGCGCGATATGCGTTATTGGTGCCGGGTGGCGCACCCCATCGCCCAGCTAAACGCTGGCCGGCGGAGCAATATGCGGCGCTAGCACAGGAGCTGGTTGGGCGTGGGATTACGCCGCTACTGATTGGCACGGAAGCGGAACGGGATACGTTAGACTCCATCGCCGCCCGGGTGCCGCAGGCGGTGAATTTATGTGGGTTGACGAGCATTAATCAGCTTGCCGAATTGGCGCGGGGTGCGGCCATGGCGGTGGGGAATGATACCGGACCGATGCATGTGATTGCGGCGTGTAACTGCCCGAGCACTGTGCTTTTCAGCCATAATTCAAACCCTGTGCGGTCGGCGCCGGTGGGGGCTTCGGTGACAACACTGCGTGAGCGGGATTTGCGTGATTTAAGTGTTGATCGGGTGCTCGTCAGCTTGACAGCACATGCATAAGGCGTAGGTTAGCCGCCCATTCTGGAGAAAATTATGCCATCCGCCCAACCTGCCGATACGATGATCACCCTCACCCTGCCCGATGGTTCGACGCGCAGCGTGGCGGCGGGCACGACCGGGGAAGACGTGGCGATGAGCATCGGCGCAGGCCTCGCCAAAGCTGCCGTGGGGATGAAAATCAACGGCGTCCAACGTGACTTATATTTACCGATTGAGGAAGATGCAAAATTCCAAATCCTCACTGCCAAAGACCCGGAGGGTCTCGACATCATCCGCCACACCACGACGGCGCAAATCCTCGCGCTGGCGGTGAAAGAGCTGTGGCCGAGCGCCAAGCTCGCCATCGGCCCCACCATCGAGCACGGCTTTTATTACGACATTGAGCTCGACACCCCGCTCTCGCCGGATGATTTACCCAAAATCGAAGCTAAAATGCATGAAATTCATAAACGCGGCAAAAGCGTACGCCGTGAAATGTGGAAGCGCGAGGAAGCCATTAAAATGTTCGAATCGCGCGGTGAGAGCTACAAGGCCGAAATCATCCGCACCGCGCCGGATGCGGATGGCCCGAACACCAAAAAAGGCCATGTCTCCCTCTACCGCCAGGGCGAAGGCGACGACGCATTTATCGACCTCTGCTTTGGCCCCCACGTGCCGAATTTCAGCAAAATCCCGCTCGCCTTCAAACTAACAAAATTCTCCGGCGCTTACTGGCGCGGCGACGCGAAAAACAAAATGCTCCAGCGCATCTACGGCGTCGGCTTCGCGACGGAAAAAGAACTCAAAGCCTACCTCACGATGATCGAAGAAGCCGAAAAACGCGACCACCGGCGGCTGGGCCGCGACCTTGACTTATTTCATATTCAAGAGGAAGCGGTGGGCCAAGTGTTCTGGCACGATAAGGGTTGGACGCTCTACCGCCAGCTTGAAAACTTCATCCGCAACAAACTGCGCCAACGCAATTATATCGAGGTAAAAACCCCCATCCTCGCCGACCGCATTTTGTGGGAAAAATCGGGCCACTGGGAAAAATTCCACGAAAACATGTTCATCAGCCAGTCGGAGGATAAAACCCTCGCCATCAAGCCGATGAATTGCCCCTGCCATGTCCAGATTTTCAATGTCGGCCTCAAATCCTACCGCGATTTGCCGATTCGCATGGCCGAATTCGGCACTTGCCACCGCAATGAGCCCAGCGGCGCGCTGCACGGCCTCATGCGCGTGCGCGGTTTCGTGCAGGACGATGCGCATATCTTCTGCACTGAAGATCAAATTACGTCCGAAACCATCGCGTTTTGCGACCTGCTGAAGGAAGTCTACCGCGATCTCGGCTTCACGGAAGTCAGCGTCAAATTTTCCGACCGGCCCGAAAAGCGCGCGGGCACGGATGCGACCTGGGACAAGGCCGAGAAAGCCCTCCTCGATGCGACTAAAGCGGCGGGGCTCGAGACCACTCTTAACCCCGGCGAAGGCGCATTCTACGGCCCGAAACTGGAGTTCGTGCTTCGCGACGCCATCGGCCGTGACTGGCAATGCGGCACCTTGCAGGTCGATTTCGTCCTCCCCGAACGTCTTGATGCGAATTATGTGGGCGAAGATGGCCAAAAACACCGCCCCGTCATGCTCCACCGGGCGATTCTGGGCTCGTTCGAGCGCTTCATCGGCATCCTCATCGAGCAATATGCGGGCAAGTTCCCTCATTGGCTCGCCCCGGTGCAAGTGGCCGTTTGCAGCATCACCAATGACCATGATGCCTATGCGCATGAAGTCGTGAAAGCCCTGACGGATGCTGGGATTCGCGTGATTGTGGATACAGCCTCGGAGAAGATCAACTTCAAGGTGCGCAAGCATAGCCTCGATAAAGTGCCCTTCATCATCGCCGTCGGCGGCCGGGAATCCGAGCAAAAAACCGTGGCCCTGCGCCGGTTGGGATCGGACGGGCAAGAGACACTGCCGCTTGACGTAGCCATTACAACCCTTGTAAAGGAATGCGCGACGCCTACCTCTTAGGTCGATTCTATTTTTGTCATTCCTGCGAAAGCAGGAATCTACTGCCTCCGTGAAGGAGATCCCTACTTTCGCAGGGATGACAAAGAAAACAACCGAAGAACGGCACTAACCAATTGGAGAAACTACCGATGATGGCACGACATGGCTCTTAAGGAAAAACGCGGCAAAGAACCCCGCGTCAATCGCGAGATTATTGCGGATAAAATCCGTCTCATTGGGGCCAATAGTGAAATGATCGGCGTTACCACCGTGGCAGAGGGCCTGCGCGCCGCAGAAAACGCGAAGCTCGACCTCGTCGAAATCTCGCCGGATGCTGAACCGCCCGTATGCAAATTGCTCGATTACGGAAAATACCGTTTCGCGGAGCAGAAAAAATTCCAGGAAGCACGCAAGAAGCAGAAGGTCATCCAAATTAAAGAGATCAAACTGCGCCCTGGTATTGGCCAGCATGATTTGGAAATCAAATTGCGCGCCATCACCAAATTTCTTGAGGAAGGCGATAAGGTGAAAATTACCCTCCGCTTCCGTGGCCGCGAAATGGCGCACCAGGAGCTGGGCCTCGCCCTCCTCACTCGGGTGCGTGAAGCGCTGGCGGACAAGATTAAAATTGAGCATGAGCCGAAGGCGGAAGGCCGCCAGGTGATTATGGTGGTAGCCCCAGCGAAGCATTAGTTTTCAGCTGCTTCTGGTCATTGAATTTTTGGCCTAACCATGCTATAATTTGCTGTAAATAATGGAGGTGATTATGTCCACGATCACCGATGTTTCGATTCCTTCCATTCGATTGCTATTTGGGTTCCAGAATCTTGGGCCGGAGTTTTCGTCGTTGCCGAAGACCGATGGGGGATCGCTGGTCGATCAGCTCATTTCGGTTACCAAGCCGCTGCCGAATTCGGGCGGGTCCAACAGTAACAAGCTTGGGCTTTCATCCGCGGTATTGGATTTGTTGCAAGGCAATGATGGGGTGAGCAATGGCTCCTTCACCTCCTTCCTCTTTAGCCAAGATACTAGTGAGGAGGATGTTTTCTCTGGCCTGTTATCAACGCGGAATGCGGCGATTAATATTAATAGTGCGTTGGCAAATCGCGTCAGCCGGGCGGTGGGAACGGCTTATCAGCAGCATACGGGTGAGAATACGAATACGGGCAATGTTTCCATTGCGGCGTAATTTGCGGCGC
>JBGAJE010000142.1:0-4572 GCA_044225085.1 Rickettsiales bacterium
CCTGGCCTAACCGAAGATGAAAACCGTGACCTTGATAAAATATCCGCCATTTTACTCGATCTACGAAATGATAAAAAATTAAATGATAACAAAATAATAGAGAAAAAAATTAAACAATTACACGAAGAAGGGGCAACCTATCTTCTTGGCGGTCATCAAAACCATATGAACATTGTATGTATCAGCGGAGGTAAGGTGCCGCCTTACACTCATACGCTCTATGATGCGGGCTACGAGGCCACCTCCCTTGGTTCCTATATCGATTTCGATGGTCATGAACGCGAGAAAGTCGCGGAAATAGAATCACGCAAAGTAAATGACGACGTTGTCATCGCCGAATTGATACGTGACGAACTCAAGAAGAAACGTACGGCTGCGGGCGGTCCCTCTTATGATACGGCAAAAGCACATATCGCGGCACAGCTGAGCAAAGAGGCAACCTGGTATGAAGAAGGCTTTGCTCAACGTCGCTCCAACTGCGTCACCCGTGGCCAAAGGCTTTTAGTAAGGCAAATAGCCGGCGACCATATTAGCGATCTTTTGTATCATTTCGTAACCCAAAATGAATCACACGTAAAAGATATTGAAAAACAGTTGAGCGAACTTGAATTCAATTGCATCGAAGAACTGGCGGAACCAACCATCCCTCAAGGGGAATGGCAACCCTATCACTCCATCCAGTTCGGCCCATGTCAGCGATATTCAGCGCCATTCACTTTTGTCGAGGCGACAACCACGCTAACGATGCAAGCATTCGAGCGGCAAATGAGAGAACAGGGCATCCATATTCATTGGGGACGGGTTGATGGAAGCTTGTATGCTTGCTTACCCGAAAGCGACCGAATCTCGACGGCCAATCTTCTCGATCCCATAAAAACGCCCCTGCCGGAAGGCGATTGGCTAGAATATAAAGGTGCGGATGGTAAGGAGCTTTATAATTACAGCCAACCGTTCCCGCGTGTTCACCGCAACGATGTTTCAACGGCCATGCAAGCCTTCGCCGATCGCATGCAAAAGTACGATATTGCGATTGAATGGCTCTGGTATCATGGCAAAGCCTACGCCTACGTTCCTATGGCCGACCGCGAGTCGATCGATAATCTCATCATGAATAATAATTTTAAAAACGTATGGGATCGCCCGAACCCTGAGGTTGCTCGCGAAATTCGCGCCTCTTATGGCGTTGAAGGCAACCGCATCACGAAAATCCACTCCCGCGTCGATCGCAAATATCGCCTCGAATTTAAAGGCGAGCACGACACTGCCTATATGAGTAAATTTTTGTGCGTTCCCGAAGACAAACTTTTCGTGCGCGCCGCGGATGGAGTGACCACCATTACCCTTACTGAGGAAGACCTAACAAAAGGTAGGCGTGCCGCCCGTGCTTCCACGGTGCATTTGGGGTACAATGGAAAATTAGGTGAGACGCGTCTCGGGTTTTCTACGCCCAGCGAGCCGGAAGAACGAGTCGATGGGCCTTGGTTCGAAGGTGCTTCTGCACCCACGGCTCCGGTCCTCGCAAAATAATTCCCGCACTGCACAGTGGCAATAACCTCACATCGTCACTATCTTTGCATCAATAGCCCGTAAATGCGTCGCGCAGTTTTGACGGCGGCGGATTGGTGGGGCTAGCCTACGGAGAGATAAAAGGAGATCGCCATGATTCAGACCACCCGCGACATGATGGATAGCTACCACGACATGCTCGGTACGCCCGAGAAGGCGCAGCTTGTGCCGATGGTGGTCGAACAATCCAGCCGCGGCGAACGCGCTTACGATATTTACTCGCGCCTACTGAAAGAGCGTATCATCTTCCTCACCGGCGAGGTCGAGGATCACATGTGCGCCCTCATCGTCGCCCAGCTACTCTTCCTGGAATCCGAGAATCCGGATAAGGATATTTCAATCTACATCAACTCACCCGGCGGCGTCGTCACGGCAGGCCTCTCGGTTTATGACACGATGCAATATATCAAGCCCAAAGTCGGCACGCTCTGCATTGGCCAAGCGGCCAGCATGGGTTCGCTGCTTTTGATGGCAGGGGAAACCGGCATGCGGTTTGCAACGCCCAATGCACGGATCATGATTCACCAGCCCTCCGGCGGCTTCCGCGGTCAGGCAAGCGATATCGAGATTCACGCGCAGGAGATTATCAGCCTGCGCCACCGCCTCAATAATCTGTATGTAAAACATACAGGTCAAAAGCTACCGGTTGTCGAAAAAGCGATGGATCGAGATAATTTCATGTCCGCCGAAGCGGCGCAAAAGTTCGGGTTGATCGATGAAATCGTCGAAAAACGCGCAGATGCAGCCGGCGCAAAAAAGAAGTAAGATGATGCAAGGCGGTTTGGACCGCCATGAGGAGTAACTATGAGTAAACCACGCGAGACGAAGACCACCCGTTACTGCAGCTTCTGCGGCAAGAGCGAACATGAAGTGCGCAAGCTGATTGCGGGCCCCACCGTGTTCATCTGCGACGAGTGCGTGGAGCTTTGTGTCGACATCATCCGCACGGCCGATAAATCCCCAGCAGCAACCGAGGCGGGTGAGTCGCTCGTCACCCCGCAACAAATCCGCAAAGTGCTGGATGATTATGTGATTGGCCAAACGCGCGCCAAAAAAGTGCTCTCAGTCGCCGTCCACAACCACTATAAACGCATCGCGGTGATGGAGAAATCCAACGAAATCGAAATCGCGAAATCGAACATCCTGCTCGTAGGTCCCACCGGCTCGGGGAAAACCCTCCTCGCGCAAACCCTCGCGCGCATCCTCGATGTGCCGTTCACGATGGCGGATGCGACGACGCTCACCGAAGCAGGTTACGTGGGTGAAGACGTTGAAAACATCATCCTCCGCCTCCTGCAAGCCGCTGACTACAACGTCGAGCGCGCGCAAAAAGGCATCGTGTATATCGACGAAGTCGACAAAATCTCCCGTAAATCTGAAAACCCGTCCATTACCCGCGACGTAAGCGGTGAGGGCGTGCAACAGGCCTTGCTGAAAATCATGGAAGGCACCGTTGCTTCCGTTCCGCCGCAAGGTGGCCGCAAACATCCGCAGCAGGAATTCCTGCAGGTCGATACCAGCAACATCCTCTTCATCTGCGGTGGTGCGTTCTCAGGCATCGAGAAAATTATCGCCCGCCGTCAGAAGGGCACCAGCATCGGCTTCGGAGCCGATGTGCGTAACACGGATGAGGCAAAACCAGGCGAAATGTTCAAAATGCTCGAGCCGGAAGATTCGCTGAAATTCGGCTTAATCCCCGAATTCATCGCCGCTTGCCGGTGATCGCGACGCTCGAGGATCTCGACGAGGCGTCTCAAAAACATCCTCACCGAACCAAAAACGCGCTCACCAAGCAATACCGCAAAATGTTCGAGATGGAAGGCGTTGACCCGGAAATCTCGACGACGCGTTTCCCTCATGCCATCGCCTCCCTGCAAAGCCATCGCTCGCAAAGCGCGCGCGGCCTACGTGCGATTATGGAAGAGGCGCTGATGGAGCTGATGTACGATATTCCAGGCATGGATGATGTGTCCGAAGTCACCATCAATGGCGATGTCATCAATGGCAAAGCCGAGCCCCTCATCGCCCATGAAACCGGCGGCAGCACCAAAAAATCAGGCAAAAAGGCATAGAGAGAGCCATAAGCCAACCACACAAAGTGCGGCTGTTCCTCTATGTCTAATTATCCAGCCGCGTCAGCAGTGAGCAAGCAGGATCGGTAATGCTAACAGCATAAGCCGCCGTAGTGGCGTCATTGGTGGTCGTACAATTGATTCCTGTCCAGCTACCAATTTTTGGTACCACAACCATACCAGTAGCCGGTTTGCCATCATCAATTTTTTGATCAACACGTAATGCCTCCGTGGGCGTTAGCACGGGGTAAATCGCTTCGTCCGTATCCCCACTCGTTTGGCCGAAAAGAAGCATATTACCATAGGGTCCAACGAACAAATTTCCCCAACTAGGATCAGTAATTGCCCCCACATACCAAAAATCGAAGCCGCTATTCGCAAGCTTACCAGCAGGCGTATTTATCCCTGGAACAGAAGCACGTTCCAGATCATTTGGCCCCACCACGCCCGTAAAACTTCCCTGAATCAGCTTCGCATTCGCTAGATGCTGCCAAGCGCGATAAATTTCGTAACGCGAGGTAACGTTATAAGTTGGGTTATACCAATGACTACCATCAATAATCCCATCGCCATCGCCATCGCACGTCGCGCGAGGGTCAGGCAGGGTGGTGCTGTCCACCAGCGCACAGGTATTATCATGCTTATTACCGCCCGCACTGCCCCAGTAATCCGTCGCATTGGGCATATCGCCCGGCAACGCCTTAAACTCCATCTGAAACTGCCCCACCGCAGTGGTATAACGCTGAATATCAGCAATGCTATTACGCAAGCTGGATGAATGGACAATCGAAAAGCCCGCGAATATGCCCCCCGCAATTAACCCAACAATCGTCAGCACCACCGCCATCTCAAGCAGGCTAAACGCAGCAGTGTGGGAAGAGGGCAACGAGCGATGCATCATAATCCTATTCAATATGATAGCCAAAATTGCATT
>JBGAJE010000143.1:0-4293 GCA_044225085.1 Rickettsiales bacterium
GTCGTTTAATTTCATTGGCGAGCAGTGTTATACGGTTCTCGTCCACGGGCGGTGGGCTTAATTTTTTCTTTAAGGCTTGTAGTTGTTTATCATTGGGGCACTTGGCTAAGGCCACATCTACGCGGTGCAATGCTTCTTGTTGGTTATTTTGATGGAGCGCAGAATGAATATAGCGCATGTGAGCATCAGGATTTTCTGGCAAATCGGCGAGCACTTGTTTGTAACATTGGTCGGCTTTGCCGAAATCCTCCGATTGCCGATAGGCTGCGGCTAGTTCGAATAAACAAAGGCTCCTTACTTGTGGAGGGAACTTCCTAAGATGCAGGCTTGTTGCGAGGGCGATGGTTTCTTGAATTTTTCCAGCTTGACGCAACTGGGCCAAGCGGTCGCTAACGGGCATCTCATGTCGATAATCTGGCCTTAGTGAGGGCCCTGTAGGCATGTTGTTCATTGGTTCGCCTCATGAAATTTTGGCTAACCTAATCGAAGAACATCATTCCGAGTGTGAAACAATTGTGACAATTGGGGCGGGAATGGCCTGAACTAGCCGTTGCCGCGGCCGCCATCGGTATCGCGCTGAATGGTTGGGGCTTTGGCTTTGGGGACCGAGGGTGTTGGGAGTATCGTGACCGCTGAGTGCGCGGCGACGGGATAGCGTGGTGTTGAGGGGGCGGCTTCGACAGTGACGCTTAAGTTGGTGCCGGGAAGCCCTGGTTTTGACAGCCATTGACGAGCACCGTCCGCAAAATCGGTGCGGCCTGTGCTCAATATTTCTTCTGCAGGGCGGGCGAGCACGGCAACGTTTTGCGTTGGTTGGTTGAGGGTGGCCATATTGAATGTATCGGAGCGCGGCATGTGGTGCGCGTCCTGATAGGCATGCAGCGATGCCAACGTTTGGGGACCAAATTTACCATCCGCGGGGCCTTTGAGGTAGCCATCCTTTCTCAGTTCTTGCTGAAGCCTTTGTGCATCTGGCGAGAATTGATTGCTCATGCCGATAATGGTATCCGGCTGACTGGCGTTGACTGCTACGGTATGGGCTGCTTCAGCATAGGTTTTATGTTTTGACGGGCTCACATAAGTAGGGCCATGAGGGTCGCGTCCCTGGCGGGTGATGGCAGTGAGCTGCGCTGTCAATTCCGCAGTGGGAATGACGTTATTTTTATCGGTTGGCGATGCCATGGTGCCCTCAATCGTTCGTCGCGGATGGATACCCGTATCTTCGAGGATTACAAGAAAAAGGTTAATATTTGATGAATTTCGGGAAAGGAGGGGCGAATCATGCTCTATTTCTTCAGTAATCGGCCTTGTTCGCGCTTCCAATCACGGGTTTTGATGGTGTCGCGTTTATCGTATTGGGTTTTGCCTTTGGCAACGGCGAGGGCCACTTTGGCGTAGCCGCGTTTATTAAAATAGAGTTCGAGGGGGATGAGTGTGGTGCCCCTCACCTTTAGCTCGCCGACGAGTTTTTTGATTTGACGAGCGTTCAGCAGTAATTTGCGGCCACGGGTGGGTTCGTGGTTGTTGCGATTGCCGTGGGTGTATTCGGGGATATGCGCGTTCCAGAGCCAGATTTCACCGGCTTTTTGGCTGGCGTAGGAATCGGCGATGTTGGCGCGGCCTAGGCGGAGGGATTTGACTTCGGTGCCGACGAGCACGATCCCGGCTTCGAATACTTCGCCAATGCTATACTCAAACCGCGCACGGCGGTTGACTGCGACTGTTTTTTTCTCGGCCATGTTAGATGAGTTTGAGCTCGGCCATCGCCGCGCGGACGGCGGCTTGGGTCGATTCGCTCGGGGCGGTGAGCGGGAGGCGCATGGCAGCATCGCATTTTTTTAGCAGCGAAACGCCGTATTTAACGGGAATTGGATTGGTTTCCACGAACATCGCTTGGGTGAGCGCAACGAGTTTGGCTTGCACGGCACGTGCTTCGTCATATTTCCCGGCCAGGCTGAGATTCTGCACTTCGGCGGTGAGTTTGGGCGCGATGTTGCTGGTGACGGAGATGACCCCACGCCCACCCATCGCATTGAAGCCAACGGCGGTCATATCCTCACCGGAGAATTGCACGAGGCGGTCGCCCACCAAATGGCGCAGGGTGGCGACGCGAGCGAGGTCGCCCGTCGCATCTTTCACGCCCGCGATGTTTTTAATTTCGGCGAGGCGCGCGAGGGTTGCATCCGTCATATTCACCACGGAGCGGCCGGGGATGTTGTAGATGAAAATCGGCAGCGCGGTTGCGGCCGCAATGGCTTTGAAATGTTGGTAAAGCCCTTCTTGCGTCGGTTTGTTGTAATAGGGCGCGACGACGAGGGCGGCATCCGCCCCGGCTTTTTCGGCATGTTGGGTGTATTCGATGGCTTCGGCCGTGGAGTTGGAGCCTGTGCCGGCCATAATTTTTACGCGGCCCTTGGCGGCTTTCACGGTGTGGGCAATCACTTCGGCATGCTCACTCGGCGTCAACGTCGGCGATTCACCGGTGGTGCCGCAGGGCACGAGGCCGTGTACCCCCTCCCCGATTTGCCAATCGACAAAACGCTCCAGCGCGCCAAAATCGACCTTTTCGGCGGCAAAGGGGGTGATGAGGGCTGTGTAACAGCCTTTGAATTGCGAAAAATTGCTCATGGGCGTTGTGAGTAATGGGAATCGGGTGGAGAGTCAATCTAGCTGTCGTCATTCCCCGAATCGCGAAGCGATTATAGGGGATCCATGAGGCCCCCAACATGATGCTTAGGTAACTGCAGCTCCCGGCTGGATCCCCCTATAATTTGCCGTGCAAATTCGGGGGATGACGAAAGAAGGCGACTGCGATGTGATCAGCGCTTGCTTTTTGTCGCTTCTGCGTGGATAAGCAGCGCAGTCGGGGAGTAGCGCAGTCTGGTAGCGCATCTGGTTTGGGACCAGAGGGTCGCAGGTTCAAATCCTGTCTCCCCGACCATTTTCTGGTTAGGTGTTGAATGATAGGATTGACTCATATCCAAACCATTGGCGATGTCTCGTATGATATTGACGATGGCAATACGCACCCAACAGGTTTGGGCGATATGGAGGGGCAAGGCGTGTTATTCAACATCGTCGCGGCCGTGGCGTTACCGAATGGGCCCAGCAATCCGATTTATGAAGGCGAACGCCGCAATGCATGGGATGCACTCAAAAAAACTGAGGGGGCGCTAAAAGCTATCGGATATGAATTTAGCCATAAAAAAGAGCAAGGATTAAAGCCGCCCGAAGACCACCTTGCGATTGATGAACATGTTGCTTGGTTGCAGGTGGTGGGATTGCCCGCTTCTTATCCGAGTGATCCGGAACAAGCGGTGGAAGCGCTAAAAAGAGATGTTAGCGTAGCGCTCAATCACATTTCAGGACCTGGCGGTAGTGCTGGAAGGGCTTCGAAAGCGCGCTAATATTGGTTCTGCATAACCTTATTGCGGGCTATTTTTTAATTAGATTTTTTTCTTTTCGGATTTCTCGTCGGCGAATTGGTCGGGGAAAGTGTAGTCGCTGTTGCGCTCACCGTAGAAGAGCAAATAGTGGACGGGTTTGAGGATGGCAGGCTGGTTTTTATAGTCTTCGTCGAGCTTGGCTTTGTCTTCTTGCAGATATTGTTCGACGGAGCTGCGGGCGTCGCGCATGGCTTGGCGCAGGTCGATGGTGCCCATGTGGCGATTGTTCATTTCCTCGAAGAGGGCTTGCTCGGCAGCGGTGTAGTCGCCATCGATATGGAATAGGACGAGGGCAAAATTGATGAGGTTGGCGCGGTCGAGTTTGTCGGTGATTTGGGGCCAGACGTCGTCGAGCTTGATGCCTTTTTGTAGGTCGAGATCGAGCTGGCGCTGTTGCTCGTCGGTGAAGGCGTAGTTTTTCCAGTATTCGTGAATGAGGTTGGTCTCGGAATTGGAAAGCATGCTGTCGCCATAGGCCAGGGCGATGGCCGCGCGCCACATCGCGAATTTGCTGGGGGTGACGGTGACGATACGGTTGGGATTTTGCATGATCATGGCGTTTCCTTGGCTATGGTTTTCGCTAATGTAACGCAATTATCCGCCTGCGCAATATGTCCTTTTGCGATTGACCTTCGGGCCCCTCCCCGCTATACGCAGCGCCGCATCAGTGTCGGGGCGTAGCGCAGCCTGGTAGCGCGCCTGCTTCGGGAGCAGGAGGCCGGAGGTTCGAATCCTCTCGCCCCGACCATTTAAACGATAGCGACCGCAGGTTCTGAACTGGCCTTATTTTGAGGGCTCGGAAATTCCTTGGTTTGATCGCCCTAAAAATCAGAGTATTGTATTCTCT
>JBGAJE010000144.1:0-870 GCA_044225085.1 Rickettsiales bacterium
CCGGAGACGTTGCAGAAGCAAGGTGCGTCAGCGTTTGTGTCGATTCAGGAAGGCTGCGATAAGTTTTGCACGTTCTGTGTAGTGCCTTATACGCGCGGCGCGGAATATTCGCGCTCGGTCGATGCGGTGCTGCGCGAGGTGCAGGCGCATGTGGATCAGGGGGCGATTGAGATTACGCTGCTTGGGCAGAATGTGAATGCGTATCATGGGAAATGGCAGAGCGGGGCGGCGAAGACTCCCTCTCCCCTTGGGGGAGAGGGTTGGGGTGAGGGGGCTCACCCCCGCTTTTCGCCAGTGGATGGCACCCTCATCCCATCCTTCTCCCCCGAGGGGAGAAGGAGTGCGGAGGATGGCGAATGCACGCTCGCCCAGCTCATCCGCGAAGTTGCCGCCATCGCTGGCGTCAAGCGCATTCGCTACACCACCTCCCACCCACGTGATATGGGGGATGATTTGATCCGCGTGCATGGTGAGATCGATACGCTGATGCCATTTTTGCATTTGCCGGTGCAGTCGGGTTCGGACCGGATTTTGAAGGCGATGAACCGTAAGCACACGGCGGCGGATTATATAGCGATCATCGAGAAACTGCGCGAGGCGCGGCCGGAGATGGCGTTTAGCTCGGATTTTATTGTTGGTTTTCCCGGTGAGACGGATGCGGAGTTTGAAGATACGCTGAAGTTGGCGGAGATGGTGGGGTTTGCTTCGGCCTACACGTTTAAATATAGCCCGCGCCCGGGGACACCAGCGGCGGATAAGGCAGAGCAGGTGGATGCGGCGGTGATGGATGAGCGGCTGCAGCGTTTGATGGCCACCGTCGCGCAAAGCCAGCTGCGGTTTAACAAAAGTAAGATTGGCACGGTGCAATCC
>JBGAJE010000144.1:928-4239 GCA_044225085.1 Rickettsiales bacterium
AACTGGTTGACGTCGCGATTACCGAGGCATACGATTTTAGCTTGAAGGGTGAGGTGGTTAATCGCCCGATAACAGCGTCGCCTAAGGAGCACCATGTCCAAGCCGGATAAAAAAATTCCCCGCGATACCACCAATATTTTCTTTGAGCACAACCAATTCCTCCCGCTGCTTTATGGCGAGCGGGATGCGCATTTGAACCGTATTCAGCAGGCGCTGAATGTGGAGCTTATTTCGCGGGGGAATATGCTCTCGATTAGCGGCCATAAGCGCGATATCGATGCGACGGAGCAGTTACTGCAATCGCTCTACGAGCAAATCAAAAACGGCGCGGATATTACCGAAACGGATATCGATGCCGCCATTCGCATGATGCCACCGGTGAATGATAAGAAGCCGAAGAATCGCCACGGTGTCAGTGAGGCGGATACGGATGTTTATATCCGCACCATGCGCAAAACGATTACGCCGTACTCGCATGTGCAGGCGAACTACATTCGCGCGCTGTATGATAATGATCTCGTGTTTGCTCTTGGGCCTGCCGGGACGGGAAAGACCTATATTGCCGTTGCCATGGCCGTTTACATGTTCCTCAATAAAAAGGTGGAGCGGATTATTCTGTCGCGTCCTGCGGTGGAAGCAGGTGAGAAACTCGGATTTTTACCCGGCGATATGAAGGAAAAGCTCGACCCCTATATGCGTCCACTTTACGATGCGCTGTTTGATATGATGCCTGCTGACCGGGTGCATGAGGCGATTGAGAACGGTGAGATCGAGCTGGCGCCGCTCGCGTTTATGCGGGGGCGCACGTTCAGCAATGCGTTTGTGATTCTTGATGAGGCGCAGAACACCACGCGCACGCAGATGAAAATGTTTTTAACCCGCATGGGCGAGCGTTCGCGCATGGTGATTACCGGCGACCAGTCGCAGATCGATTTGCCGAAGGATATTAAGTCCGGCCTCACGGATTGTATTCCGAAGGTGGAGAATATCCAGGGCATCGAGGTTGTGCGCTTCAGCGATGGCGACGTGGTGCGCCACCCGCTGGCCGCCAAAATCATCAAAGCTTACGACGAATGGGACGCCAAGAAAAAGCAATATGCCGAGGAGCGCGATGGCGGTGGGGAGTAGCCCGGTGAGCTCATGAACATCACCATCCTCACCCACGACAAGCAATGGAAAGGCCTCGCGCCGACGGTGAAGCGTGCGGTGGAAGCGGCGCTGAACGTACCTTCTCCCCTCGGGGGAGAAGGTAGGGATGAGGGGGCTAACCTCCGCTTTTCGCCAATGGAGGTCACCCTCACCCCAGCCCTCTCCCCTGAAGGGAGAGGGAGTGTCACCATCGTGCTCACCAACGATGCCGAAATCAAAACCCTCAACCACACTTACCGCAAAAAAAACAAGCCGACGAATGTGCTTTCCTTCCCTAATGGCGAGGTGGAAAATGGAGTGCGCCAGCTAGGCGATATCATCCTCGCCTACGAAACTATTGCGGCCGAGGCGAAGGCGCAGGAAAAACCGCTAAAAAACCATATAACCCATTTGGCTGTGCATGGGGTGTTGCATCTGCTTGGATTCGATCATGAAAATGAGAAAGACGCGGGTATAATGGAGGCATGTGAAATTACCATTTTGGCCAGAATGGGCATTGCGAACCCGTATGAATCCGCGTAGAGTTTTGGCATATGTTGCACGCACAGCCCAACGATAGCGACAGTAGTAAGCCCTCGCCCTATGAAGCGCCCTCGCCGATGAGCCAAGCGATTCGCTGGTTCCGCGAGAAAGTGGCTGGCCGTCCTGAAGGTACTATCCGTGAAATGATTGAAGAGGCATTGCAGGAGGAATCCGTCAATGGTTCGGCGATTAGTGAAGAGGAAAAATCTCTCCTCAAAAACATGATCCATTTTGGCGAGCTGACGGTAAACGACATTAAAGTGCCGCGCTCCGATATTATGGGACTTAGGCGCGATGTGTCACTCGACGAGCTCAAGCAGCATGTCATTGAAATCGGCCATACGCGTATTCCGGTTTATCATGATTCGCTCGATTCGATCGAGGGCTTCATCCATGTAAAGGATCTGTTCCCGTACCTTGCGAGTGCAGATGCGTTTGAAATCGCGGATGTGTTGCGTGAGGTGCTGTTTGTGCCGCCAAGTATGCGTATCGTGGATTTACTGATGAAAATGCGTGTTTCTGGCTGCCATATGGCGATTGTGGTCGATGAATTCGGCGGCACGGATGGCTTGGTGACCATGGAAGACTTGTTCGAAGAACTCGTCGGTGAAATTCAGGATGAGCATGATGGGCATGAGGCGCACCCAACGATGCGTTGGTTGGGCGATCATACGCTTGAGGCCGACGCGCGCACTCCGATCGGAAAACTTGAAGAAACACTGGGGCAAGAACTCAGTGAAGAGGCGGTGGATGTGGAGACGTTGGGTGGGCTCATCTTCTCCAAACTCGGCCGGGTGCCGGTTCGTGGGGAAGTGTTGATGCTGACACCTGCACTGAAAGCAGAAGTGCTGATCGCCGATCCACGGCGCATTCGCCAAGTGCGGCTAACGAAGGTCACGCCAGTAAATTCCTAATCGAAATAGAAATTAGAGAACCGGGGTCTGCATCGCGTGCTGAATGGCGACGCGGTCTTGCAATTCTGGGGCATTGACGACGGGTGAAGGCTGCGTACCGGCAATTGCAGCCGGAGGCACAGGATCGGGCCGGGCCAAGTTCGGTGCAATGGGTGCATGGGCGGTAACAGCAGCGTTTTCGGTATGTCGGCGGAGGTTGCGGATGCCGACTTCGCCGAGTTGGCTCACCTCGCGCGCCCGCTCGGCAATTTGTTGCTCGACGTGGGTTTGATCATGCACGGCCACTTCCGCATGGTCGAGCCAGCGGCGGACATATTCGCGATCGAGCCCGATCATGGCCCCAGCGGCCGTACCGATGGCAGTACCGATACCGATGAGAGCGGCAGAGTGGGTCGCGACGCCAAGCCCAATATGTTCTAGCAGGTGGGCCAGTGCAAATTCCGGGAAAGCAGTGGAAAGCAACATGAAACCTGCGGTAAATGCTAGGCCAAGCGCGGCGCCAATGAGGACGGTTTTCCAGTGGAACATTTTTTCCGGCACTTTGGGCTTCATTTGGTCTTGCAGCAACGTGCGGATGGCTGTGGCTTCATGGTCGTCCGGTGTTTCGTAATAGCGGTCGAGCAGGTAACGGCGTTTTTCGTTGGTGTCGGCGCTTTCAGCAATGATGGCAGCGGTTTTGCCGATATCGGCAAATGTGTGGGCACCATGCATAACGCCCAAGCCACC
>JBGAJE010000145.1:0-4233 GCA_044225085.1 Rickettsiales bacterium
CAGTACGTCGTCCGATTCGGTGCCAGGGTTCAGCCAGAATTCGTCGCAGCCCTTGGCTGCGATGGCCGGCAATACTTTTAACAGAACCGGCGGTGGCAGATAAACGCTGATGAGATTGGGCCGAACGGGAACGTCGCCGATGGTTTTGAAGGCGGGCAAGCCTTCGATCTCCGTTTCCTTCGGGTTCACCGGATAAACTTGGTAGCCCTGTTGCTGGAAAGCTCGCACGGCTTTGTTGCCAAATTTTGCCCGGTCGGCGGATGCCCCGATGATGGCGATGGATTTCGTCATGATACGTTCACGTTTTCGGCCCAAGATTCCCCAACGCGATGCCCTTCGCAAACCGGGCTGCCAGCAAGGCTTCCATCTTTACGGCGACGACTTCGGGTGGTTCTTCCACGGAGAAAAGCAAGCCCTCGCGCAGATGGATCGTCGTGCTCTTGGCCTCCATCTCCACGAACAGGATGTGTTCGCTATTGATGTAGATCTCCCCGCCTTTATTGATGCGGTTGAGCTTGATGAGTGCCATGGCGGAGATGATGCGCAGCGGCGGCCATTTTTCAAGCCGCCGGCTTCTTCCAGACGTAACGGAACATGAGCACGCGCAGCGCGGCGGCCAGCGGAATCGCGAGGATGCCGCCCAGTAACCCACCCAAGAGTGTCGTGCCAGCCATCACCGCGATGATGATGGCGAGGGGATGCAGGCGCATGCGGTCACCCATGATCTTAGGCTGGATGACGAATCCCTCGAGCCCCTGCACGATGCCGAACACCCCGAGAACCAGTGCCGGATGCATGAGATCGCCGTATTGCACGAAGGACAATATCAACGCGCTGGCCACCACCACGAAAGCGCCGATGAAGGGAATCATGGTGAGAAACACCGCCACGAAGCCGAGCAAGAAGGCATAGTTGAGGCCGATGGCCAGGAAGCCAATCGTGTACAGCACGGCATCACATATCGCCACCAGCACTTGCCCTCGGAAAAAGGCGATCATCTGGTCGTTGACCTCATTCAACGCAAAAGCGAGTTCGTCCTTCAGGTGCGAATCACGCATCGGCAGGTAGTTAGTCCAGTTCTCCGTGATCCCGCGTTTCTCCAGCAGGAAATAGAATGCGTAAACGGGGATGAGCGCGAGTCCGGCGAAGAAGCCAAATAATGAAAGTGCCTTGCTGAATTGGGAGATCAGCCAATCGCTTACCTTCGGCAACGCCTTGGCGGCGACATCGGAAATGGAAGTGATCGTTTTGGCATCGACGGCGGGTGTGCTGTTCGGCGTGGTCTCGTCGGTGGGCGGCTTCGGCAAAAGGAACGGCAGGAATTGTTTTACGAGGGCAGGTGGGTTTTCCAGGGCGTGCCTGGACCAGTCCTGGAGCCGTTGGGTGTATTCTGGCACCTTGTTGGCCAGTTCCTTGGATTCCACCACCAGGCGGGGCACGATGCTAGCCAGCACCGCCAAAAACAGTCCGGCAGCGACAAAGAAAACCAGCAGGATGGCGCGCGTGCGCGGTACACCCCGATGCTCGATCCAGTCCACAACCGGGTCCAGCAGATACGCCAGCACACCGGCGACGGCGAGCGGCCAGATGACCGGCGCGAGCAGGCTTAACGCCTGTCCCAAGCCCCAGACCGTGCCCACGAGCACCGCCACGATCACGGCCAGAGCCAGCGCCGTGACCCCAAACCAAATCACTTTCTTTTGGGCGGAGGAGGGCGTGGAGGCGCTCATAATTTAGCTCCCGAGCTTCTTGGATTTTTCCGTCGCCGCCCGGACCGCGCTTATCACGGTGCCGCGCAGTTTGCCCTTTTCCAATTCGTGCACCCCTTCGATGGTTGTGCCGCCGGGGCTCGTCACGGCGTCCTTGAGGGCACCGGGATGCTCCCCTGTTTCCATCACCATCTTGGCCGCGCCCAATACTGTTTGGGCCGCGAGCTTGGTGGCAAGGTCGCGGGGGAGGCCGGAGGCCACGCCACCATCACTTAGCGCTTCGATGAACTGATACACGTAGGCGGGGCCGCTGCCGCTCAAGCCCGTGACAGCATCGAGCTGAGCTTCCTTGACCTGTAACGCGATGCCCACGGCGGCAAGTAATCGCTCCGCGAGCCGCGCATCTGAGATGGTAGCTGATTTGCCGGACGCGAAAGCAGAGGCGGATGCGCCCACCAGCGCCGGGGTATTCGGCATGACGCGGATGACCCGCGCCTTGGCGGGCAGGGCCGACTCCATCTTGGTGATGGTCAAGCCGGCGGCGATGGAGATGAGCAGATGTCGCGGTGTGAAGTGGGGGTGTATCTCGGCCAGTACCTCCGCGGCTTGTTGCGGTTTCACTGCAAGAAAGAGAACGGAAGCAGATTTCAGCACGTCCGCATTGTTCGCGCAGATGCGGGCCCCGGTGGCTGAGCCGAAGGATTTGGAAGCAGCAGGGATGACATCGCTGGCAAAAAGTTGTCCGGGCCGTACGATGCCAGCTTTAACAAAACCCTGCGCGAGCGCGGTGGCCATGCGGCCGGCGCCGAGAAATCCAATGGTGAGCTTCGCTGCCATGGGGCGCTTTGTATCACGGACCTTGCAGAGGCGGAAGGCAAAACGGCAGGGAGTGGGGCTGCGTCCCCCTGCAATTTCGCGGGCGGCGGTGAGATCAGATAACTGCGGCAGCCTGAAATCCGGACGGGCGACGGCTTATGGAGATGACTCGCGGGGAAGTCTTTTTGGCGCTCGACTTCGTCCGTGAGACTTTGGACTTTATTTGCGAACGCACTTGGAACCCGACCTATGAAAAACCTGTTCGACCTTCACTCTAAATTATTCATCGGCGTAGTTCATCTAAAACCATTGCCCGGTTCTCCGCGCTGGCATGGGGATATCGAAACCGTCGTCAATAACGCCATCATCGATGCTCAGGCTTATGATCGCGGTGGCGCCCATGCGTTATTCGTGGAGAATTTTAATGATGCTCCGTTTGCCAAGGGCATCGTAGGGCCGGAAACAGTGGCGGCGATGGCCCGCGTGGCCTGCGCCATCAAGGAGCACACCAAGCTGCCCATCGGTTTCAATGTGCTGCGCAATGATGCGAAGTCTTCGCTCGCCCTGTGCGCCGCGACGGGCGGGAGCTTTATCCGGGTGAACGTGCATTGCGGGGCGATGCTCACTGATCAGGGAATCATCGAAGGCGACGCGCACAATACACTCCGCTATCGCCAGCAGATCTGCCCGAACGCGCTCATCCTGGCCGACGTCCATGTGAAGCACGCCGCGCCGCTCGCGGATTCGCCCATCGGTGATGATGCCCGCGAAATCATCGAGCGAGGCATGGCGGATGCCGTCATCGTTTCCGGTATCGGCACCGGTTACGCGACCGATTTTGCAGACCTCGAGATGGTGCGCCGGGCCGTGCCCAATGCAAAAATCCTCATCGGCAGCGGCATCAACACGCACAACGTCAGCGAATACATGCGCCATGCCGACGGCATCATCGTGGGCAGCTCGTTGAAGTTCAATGGACGCCTTTCCGCGCACGTGGATCAGAAGCGTGTCGCGGCCCTGGCAAAAATCGTTGGGCGTTGACAGCGGTACGGGCGTCCCGCTCGTGGACTTTATTCGCACGGGCCAGACGGCTCGAGTCATACGCGCGGGAATGAATTCCTTGTGTGAATGGAGCGTCGTTACACCTTCGCGCTTGCCGCGGGGCGGTTCTGGCGCGATAAGGATTCATGCTGCTGCAACTCACGAATGTCTCCAAGCGCTACGCTGCACCCGGTGGCGGCAGTCTGGCGGTGCTCGACGATGTCTCGCTGGACGTCGCTGCGGGTCAATCGCTGGCCATCATCGGTCCCTCCGGTTCAGGCAAAAGCACGCTGCTGCAAATCATCGGCACGCTGGACCGGCCCACGAGCGGACGGGTTGATCTGGCGGGCAGAGACTTGATCGCTCTGGATGAGGTGAACCTGGCGGCGGTTCGCAATCGCGAGATCGGGTTTGTTTTTCAGTCCCATTTTCTGCTGCCGCAATGCACCGTATGGGAAAATGTCCTCGTGCCGACGCTGGCGAAAGCGAAGGCGGAATCCACGGCTGATCGCTCCAAGGAAAGTAACGCGGGTTCGGCGGCCCAGGCTGAAAACGTCAATCAGCGAGCAGAGCGATTGCTGAAACGCGTCGGATTGGGAGAACGGTTGCATCATTTTCCCGCACAACTCTCGGGGGGCGAACGGCAGCGCGTGGCGGTGGTGCGCGC
>JBGAJE010000146.1:0-4059 GCA_044225085.1 Rickettsiales bacterium
GTAGTGCGGGTGCGGACTGATTTGAACCCAAGGTCGCTCCTTGTATGCCTGAAACATATTGAGCGCGATTTGGGGCGGGGCGAGCGGGCGCATTGGGCACCGCGGGAGATCGATCTCGATTTGTTGGCGTATGGTGATGTGATTATTGTCAGTGATCATTTCACCTTGCCACATGCGCAGATGGATCAGCGGGATTTTGTGTTGAAGCCGTTGATGGAAATCGCGCCGCATTGGCGGCACCCGGTATTTGAAAAAACGGCGGCGGAATTATTGGCCGAGCTGAAACCATGAAACGTCCGGCGCTGATGGGGATTTTAAATGTGACCCCTGACTCCTTCTCGGATGGGGGGCGGATGGGGGCGGCGGCTCTCGCGGCGGCAGAGGCGTTGGTGCGCGATGGGGCGGATATTCTCGATATTGGGGCGGAATCGACCCGGCCAGGGGCAGTGGCGATCACGGCGGCGGAAGAATGGGTACGATTATCGCCGGTATTGACGGCCATTGCCGATGCATCCTGGCGGCGGGAGGTGCGGGTGAGTGTGGATACGCGCCATGCAGAAACGGCGGCCCGGGCATTAGCGATCGGGATTGAGATGATCAATGATGTAAGCGGACTTGTGGACCCGGCAATGGCCGAACTACTCGGCGAGCATGATTGCGATGTGGTGGTGATGCATGCGCTGGGGATTCCGGCCGATCCCACCATCACCTTGCCGAAAGATGCGGATGTCGTGGCGGAATTGCTTGCCTGGAAAGTGCGGGCGAGCGCGCAAGCCGAGGCACAAGGGATTGCGCGAGAGCGGTTGATTTATGACCCGGGCATTGGATTTGGAAAAACGGCGGTGCAGTCACTTGCGCTTATGCTCGATGCAGGGCGGTTAGTGGCGGGCGGTGGGCGGTGGCTTTATGGCCATTCGCGCAAGTCGTTTTTATCGTTATTTGCGGAGGTAGCTCCGGCGGAGCGCGATGCGTTGACGCGAGCCTTTTCTGCGCAATTGGCGGCAGTGGATGTGCCGTATTTGCGGGTGCATGATGTGGCGGGCCACCGCGCGATGTTCGAGCGGTTATGCATGTAAACTCGCGGATTTCCTCTCTGTTAGAGGCATTGAATAACCCGTCCCTGCCGGGAATTGATTTGTCGCTGGATCGGATGGTTCGGCTGTTGGCCGAGCTTGGGAATCCGCAGGATAGGCTGCCGCCGGTGATTCATCTGGCGGGGACGAATGGGAAGGGTTCGACGCTGGCGTTCTTGCGGGCGATTTATCAGGCAGCAGGGTATCGGGTGCATGCTTATACTTCGCCGCATTTGGTGCGATTCAATGAGAGGATTGTGCTGGCAGGTGAGGAAATCACCAATGCGGTGTTGGAGCCATTGCTTGAACGTATTCACGCGGCAGCGCGGGATATTCCTGTCACGTTTTTTGAAGCGACGACGGCGGCGGCATTGCTTGCTTTTGCTGAGCATGCGGGAGATGTGGTGTTGCTTGAAACAGGTCTCGGCGGTCGGCTTGATGCGACCAATGTGGTTGCCGCGCCTGCATTAACCGTGATTACCCCGATCGGGCTTGACCATATGGAATTTCTCGGCCCGTCGATCGAGGGGATCGCGACGGAGAAGGCGGGGATTATCAAGGCTGGGGTGCCGTGCATCGTTGGTGCCCAAGACGAGCCGGTGCGCAAAGTGATTGCGCGGGTGGCGTATCAGAAAAAAGCGTCGCTGCTGGTGCATGGCGTTGGTTGGGAATATGGCCGGCAGGAAGATGTTATTCACGTTACCGAAGGGTTGATGGGGTGGGATTTGCCGCTGCCATCACTGCCCGGCGCGCATCAACTGCATAATGCGGCGCTGGCGAGTATGGCCGTGCGTCATTGCACAGCGCTGTCAGTGACTGAAAAAGCGCTGCAGGCTGGCATTCGCTGGGCGAAATGGCCGGGGCGATTACAGCATCTCACTCACGGCCCGTTGGTGGAAGCATGGGGGAAACGCGGAGATGTGTATCTCGATGGTGGGCATAATGTGCATGCAGCACATGCGCTGGCGGCGTGGATCAGTGCGCAATCCAAACCCGTGACGCTCGTATGCGGGATGATGGCGCGTAAGGATGCAGCGGCATTTTTTGCACCGTTAGTAGGGAAAGTTGCGGAGGTAGTGACCATCGGCATTCCTGGTCATGATAGTTATACGGCAGAAGCACTTGCCGATGCGGCGCGCCAGGCTGGGATTACGAAGGTTCGGGTGGGTGTGTTTGGTGATCCCAGCACAGTGGCGCGTTCGCGGGCGGCAGGGGTACTGCTTCTTGCGGGGTCGCTGTTTCTTGTCGGCGAGTTATTGAAAAATCATGGCTAATTAACCATCTTCCTGCTATAGATAGATGAAACTTTTGGAGTTGCCGCCCGTGTTCAATATTGCCACACCCTCGAAGCATCCCATCCGTATCAACGAAGAATTGCAGCAGTACTGGCATGAGCTCAAAGGTGAGCGGGCATTGCCGCTGGAGCATGAAATCAACACCGAGACGTTGAAGGATATTTGGGGTTCGTGTTTTCTCCTCAGCGTGCGGCCGAATGGAAGTTTTGCCTATGATTATTTGGGTAAGGATTTGCTAGCGGCTTATGGGGATGACATCACCGGGCGGGAAATTACGGAGACGCTCGTTTATCCGCATCCACCCACGTTGTTTACGCGGTTTCAGGAGGTGGTGAACACACGGCAACCAGCGATGGATGAGAATGAATTCACCAATTCGCGCGGAAGCGTGGTGAAATATCGTTCTTGTGTGTTGCCCTTTACGGCGCATGGGCGGACGGATGTGGCATTTTTGCTTGGGGGCATGAAGTGGAAGGCATTTTAAATGCGTTCTGATCACCGAGTGATGGAGCAAATCACCCTCCGCCGCGCGAATGTGGTGGATGCCGATAAAGTGCGTTACCGGGTTTATAGCTCACCAACGGAGTTCGTGGCGGTGATCGCCGAGAGCGCGCTGATGGCGGTAAAAGCGTCGGGCATTAAAACCCCTCATAAAATTGTGCGTGATTTGCCGGCGGAAGGGATGGCCATCGAGGCCAAGAAAATGGCGGCGCGCGATGACACGATGCGGGTGGCAATGCCGCTGCAGCAATCGGAAGTAAATTCGAAAAAGCTCATGGTGGATATTCCCGTGCGCACAGAAGCGGCGACGGCGCCGTTTGTGGCGATGGGAATTGCGGATTTACAACATAAAGGCGGCACTCGCGCGCGGATTTTGCCACCGGAAATGGTGCATCAAATCATTGAGGAGCATGTCAAAGCGGTGGCGGCAGAGCCACCTGCGCCCGCGCCTTCAGCGCCTGCTGCACCGGCAGCGATTGCGGAGCCGACACCGGAATCCATCATTGCTGCGGCGCCGACAGAGCCGGAATTATCCCAAGCTGAAAAACTTGTGAAAATGGCAGATGAAACATTGCCACCAACCCCCACGGCTACGACCGCCACACCGTCCAGCGGCGAAGAGCTCCACCCCGATGAAGTGAAAAAATTGCTCAATGAATAGGGTGTGTCGCACGGGGTTTTTCTGTTTGTTGCTATTGGCGCCAAGCCTTGCCAATGCGCGCGAGCAGATTCGCGTCGTGGGATCGGCGACGGTATTTCCGTTTGCTGCTGCGGCGGCGGAGAAGTTTGGGTATGATGGCAAATTCCGCACGCCGATTGTGGAATCGACCGGCACCGGTGGTGGATTCAAAATGTTCTGCGAGGGTATCGGTGATCGCTATCCCGATATCAGCGATGCGTCACGGCCAATCAAGGATTCTGAGCGTGAGCAGTGCAAGGCGCATGGAGTAGGCGCGATCACCGAGCTCACGATCGGTTATGACGGCATTGTGCTCGCCAATGCTAAGCAGAGCCCCGATTTCGCGCTGACGCGGCGGACGCTATTTCTTGCTCTTGCGCGGGAAATTCCCAAGGGTGGCAAGCTTGTGCCGAATTTTTATCGGCATTGGAATGAGATCGACCCAAAGCTGCCGGATTTACCGATTATGGTTTACGGCCGCCCACCGAGCTCTGGCACGCGCGATGCGTTT
>JBGAJE010000147.1:0-4029 GCA_044225085.1 Rickettsiales bacterium
GCGGCAATATCGTCGCCATGGGTGATTTTTTTGGCCGTGAGGCCGTACGATTGCGCGAGGGTTTGCAAGTTGGGGAGCACGAGCCCGCTTGTCGCATCACTGCCGACAAGATTACCGCCGAAATAGCCATTTTGACTGGAACGAATGGAGGCATAGCCATTATTGTTTATGACGAAGAATTTAATTGGCAGCTGATGCGCCGCGACCGTCGCCAGCTCTTGGATGTTAAACTGGAACCCGCCGTCACCATCGACAGAGACCGTCATTTTTTTGCCAGACGCCAGACAGGCGGCGGTGGCCGAGGGAATGGCGAAGCCCATCGCACCGGTGCCACGGTTGTGATAACAGCGCTGGCCGGATTTGATTTGGAGCATAAGGTAAAAAATTTCACAGGCGAACCCGCTGCTGCCAGCGGCGATGAGGGCACCTTCAGGCAAAGCATCGGAAAGTAAGGCAGAGAAGTTGTATGTGCTAATGCCGGGTTTGCCGACGCTGCTTTCAGGCGACGTGAGTGGGTAGCGGGCTTTCCAATCAGCGATGCGCTTTAGCCAGGGTGCGCGATCGACAGGTTTGAATTCCGGAGCGGCTTCGAGAAGGGCGCGGATGAAATCACCGGCATCGGCGACGACGGGGATATCAATCTTCATGTTGAGTTTGCGGATTTCAGCTTCGTCGATATCGCAGACGACTTTTTTGGCGGCGCGGGCGAAACGCTCGTGTGCGTAGCCGGTGAGTGCCATGTCAAGTCGCGCGCCGAGGGAGAGGAAGAAATCGGCGTTTTGCAAAGTGAAGTTAGCGCTGCGTGCGGCAATCGCGCCGGGGCGTTCGGCAAAGAGCGGGTGGTTTTGCGGGATGAGATCGAGCCCAAGCCAGGTGGTTTGCACAGGGATGCCGAGGCGCTCGATAAGTTGGGTGAATTCCTTGATGGCACCGGCGACGCGGATGCCATTGCCAGCCATGAGCACTGGGCGCTCGGCTTTGATGAGCAGCTCCATGGTTTGGCGGGCGAGGATTTTTAAGTCAGGCTTGTGGGATTTATTGACAGGCTCGGGCGTGAAGCGTGGAAGCGTGGCGGGATCGATCGTGGCGGCTTGAACATCGAGTGGAATGTCGAGCCAGACGGGGCCTGGACGGCCTTCATGTGCTAAATAAAGTGCTTTATCGAGATGGTAGGCGATGGAGTTGGGATCGAGCACTGTCACGGCGTATTTGCTAACGGATTCGACCATGGTGACGATGTCGATTTCCTGGTTGCCGAGTTGGCGTAAGCCCGTACCTGTTTTGATATCGGGACGTTTCACTTGGCCGGAGAGGAATAAGCATGGCGTCGAATCCAGCCATGCGCCGGTGAGGCCAGTGATGGCGTTGGTGCTGCCTGGACCACTGGTGACCATGCAAACGCCGAGGCCGCCGGTGACGCGCGAATAGGCTTCGGCGGCGATGGAAGAGGCTTGTTCATGCAGGTTGGCAACGAAGGTGATGTCTTTACGTTTGCCGAGGGAATCATTCAAATGCATCGCCCCGCCACCGGGAACGAGGAATACGTGACGCACACCCTGCTCAGCGATGCGCTGGAGGACATAATCGGAAAGTTTAGTCACCCCTACCCCACACGACGGAGTTTTTGCATAACGGGGATTTCGCTTTCTTGCAGACGTTTCACGCCATCACCCAGCGAGGTTTCGACAAGGCGAATGTCGCGCACTAATTTGTTGAGGCCACTAGGTTCGAGCGAAGCGGCTTGATCGGAACCCCAGATGGCACGGTCGGTGGTGATGTGGCGTTCGATTACGCAAGCACCGAGCGCGACGGTCGAGATGGTCGAAGCGAGGCCAGTTTCGTGCCCCGAGTAGCCCACAGGGACGCCATAACGCTCTTGTAGCGTAGTGATCACGCGCAAATTCAGCTCTGGATACAGCGACGGATATGTGCTGCATGCATGCATAAGGACGAGGTCCTTTTTGCCTAGCACGTTCACAGCCGCGTCGATCTGCTCCAGCGTGCTCATGCCGGTGGAGAGGATAATCGGGCGACCTTTCGCGCGGTGATGGCGGAGCAAGTTATGATCCGTCAGCGAAGCGGAAGCGATTTTGTAGCAAGGTGGGTTAAACTTATCGATGAAATCCACCGATGCTTCATCCCAGCAGGAAGCGAACCAATCGATGCCGACATCTTTGCAGAATCGGTCGATTTCTTCGTATTCTTTCTTGCCGAATTCGAGACCGCGCTTGAGGTCGCCGTTGGTTTCGCCAAAGACGGATTCGCGGGGTTTTGCAAGCTCGGCCTGGGTATAGACCACATCGACCGTGCGTTTTTGGAATTTCACCGCATCACAGCCGGCGGCCACAGCAACTTGAATCAGCCGCTTGGCGAGCGATATGTCGCCATTATGGTTAATGCCGATTTCGGCAATGATGTAAGCGGGCCAACCCGCACCGATTTTTTTGTTTCCTACGTTGACCGTCGTCATAAGCGCCTCCTGGCTTTCTTTTCCTGCGTATTATGTCACATCAGCTATGCGTAAAAAATACGGTTTGTATAGCGATTGAGACAATCCACTCACAGCTATAAGCATTTCTCATGCCATGTGTTTGTTTTAATAAAAGTTACATGAACTTAATTAGGCATTTGCCCAGTTTTTGTTATGGGTTGTGGGAGCTTTTTTATTTCAACCGTTAATGGATTTTAGGAGTGCATCATGAATTTACTTTTCTTTGCGGGTGCCTTGCGGGTGGGCTCATGCAACAAAAAATTCGCGCGTGAAGCGATGCGTATCGCTGGTGAATTGGGTGCGAAGGGAAGTTTTATTGACCTTAGAGATTACCCTATGGCGCCGTATGATGGGGATATTGAAGCATCCTCTGGTGTGCCGGATGTGGTGAAGCAGCTGGGCGCGAAGATCAGCGCAGTGGACGGGGTAGTGATTTCGACACCAGAATATAACGGCTCTATTCCCGGCGTGCTGAAGAATGTGGTGGATTGGCTCTCGCGCGAAAAGCCGGTGTCGGTTGCAGGAAAACATTTGTTATTGCTTGCCGCATCGCCGGGCGCGCTTGGGGGCGTGCGTAGCTTATGGCATAGCCGCGTGCCGTTTGAAGTATTGGGCATGCATGTGTTCCCGGGCATGATGGGGCTGCCGAATGCGTATAACGCATTCGATGCGGATGGAAAATTTAAAGAAGATAAGCCACGCGAGCAGCTGAAGTCGTTGCTGGAGCAGTATATCAAGCATATCGGCAAATAGGCTTATCCTTTACAAACCTTGCATTGTTTTTGATGCGTACTAGTTTGCTTGGATGGAACCGTCGTTACTGTTGGTGATTTTAGCTACCGTCTGCCTGTGCGCACTATTGGCCCATCGGTTGAAGATGGCGCCACCGATTGCGTTTTTGCTGGGTGGTATTGGGCTTGCGCTATTGCCGGGCATGCCGCATGTCACCCTCAACCCCGAATATATGATGGTGATTTTTCTGCCGCCGATTTTGATGGAGGCAGCGTTTTTCTCCTCAATCCGCGATTTGCGAAATAATTTGCGGCCGGTGCTGCTGCTTGCTGTGGGGTTAGTGGTGATTACGACGATCGCCGTCGCGGGTGTGGTGGTGACAATGTTGCCGGGTGCGGGCTGGGCGTTGGGGTTTGTGTTGGGAGCGATTATCTCCCCACCGGACGCAGCGGCGGCGACGGCAGCGCTCAAAGGTGTGCGGTTGCCGAAACGAATTGTGAATATTCTTGAAGGTGAGAGTTTGATGAACGATGCAACAGGCATCGTGCTGTATAAATTTGCAGTGGCGGCGGTAGTGGCGGGAAGCTTTTCGTTCGCCGATGCGAGTTTGCTGTTCTTCTGGAAGGCAATTGGCGGGATCGCGATTGGGCTTGCGGTCGCTTACTTGTTCGTTGGCATGTATCGCTATTTGCGTGAGCCATCGGTCGAGATTTTGGCGACGTTTTTGCCACCTTATGCCGCGTATATGCTGGCGGAATCGGTCGATGCTTCGGGTGTGCTGGCGGTGGTAAGCACAGGGCTAAGTG
>JBGAJE010000148.1:0-4047 GCA_044225085.1 Rickettsiales bacterium
CCACCCCGACCCTCCCCCGATGGGGGAGGGAGCATGAGTAACCAACAGCGGTGCAATATCGGCCGCACGAATGGTGCGCATCGCATTCAGTGCGCAGAGGCGGTAAATCAAATGCTCGAGTTCGCGCACATTGCCCGGCCAATCATGGCGCGCGAGTTCAGCATAAGCTTCCGCCTCGAGCAGTTTGGGCGACAACCCACGCGCCGCTGCAAGCTCCATAAAATGTGCGACCAGCGCCGGGATATCCTCCGCATGCTGGCGCAGCGAGGGCAGGGCAACCGGCACCACATGCAGCCGGAAATAAAGATCCTCGCGAAACGCCCCGCGTGCAACGAGCGTTTTTAAATCCCGGTGCGTCGCCGCCACAATCCGCACATCCGTCTTGATCGACCGCGTCGCCCCAATCGGCGTCACCTGCTGCTCCTGCAACACCCGCAGCAGCCGCGTCTGCGCCTCTATCGGCATATCGCCAATCTCATCGAGGAATAGCGTGCCACCTTGTGCTTGTTCAAATGCGCCTGTCTGTTTTAAATGCGCGCCCGTGAACGCACCCTTCTCATGCCCAAACAATGCCGATTCAATCAACTCACGCGGAATCGCCGCCATATTGAGCGCGATAAACGGTTGTGTTTTGCGGCGGCTGAGCGCATGCAACGCCCGCGCAATCCGCTCTTTGCCGGTGCCAGATTCACCCGTAATCAGCACCGTCAAATCATTCCCAATGAGTTTCGCGAGCGTGCCAAATACGCTTTGCATGGCCGGCGACTTCCCGATGAGCACCAAATCCTCACTCACCCGCACCACACCATCCGTCTCCATCGGCGGCTCTGTCTTGCCCTGGCCCGATGCACCGCGCAGCGCACCTGCCACCGCCTCCATCAACGCATCCAAATCAAACGGCTTGGGCAGAAACGTCACCGCGCCAAGCTCCTGCGCCCGCGCAGCGTTCAGCAGCGCATTATGCGCGCTCATTACAATCACCGGCAAATCCGGCCGCTTCGCCTGCCAGCGCGCCAGGCCCTCGAGCCCATTGCCGCGCGGCATCGTCACATCCGTCACCACCACATCGCCGAGCCCCTGCGTCACCCACGCATCCACATCCGAGAGATTCTCCGACGCCATCACCTGATACCCCTGCGCCTTCAGCGCCCGGGTGAGCACGGTGAGAATGCCAGCATCATCATCCGCCAGCAGGATGGTTTGGGGATTGTTCATGCGCTTGCCTTTTTGTTGCGGCACCGGGGAGGGATGCCTAATTTTTAGGCAGTCCTACCAAACCCCGCCACCCCTGGCAAGCCGACAAAAAACAAATAGTATAAAGACACGAGGTTTAAGCGGCAAGTATCTGGAAAAAATGAAATATTTCCCGTGAAACAATCGTCATGCTGAACTCGTTTCAGCATCCACCAAGGAGCGTCTGCGACGGAATATCTCTATAAGAAGATGGACCCTGAAACAAGTTCAGGGTGACGTCCATCTCGCCTAAGCCGCGGCCAAATAAACCGTAAACCGCGCCCCGCCGCCGGGCGGCACATCATGCGCAATCAACCCCGCATGGTCCTCCACAATCTTCGCCGCAATCGCGAGGCCGAGGCCCTTACCCTGCACCTTATCCGTCGTAAACGGCGTGAACAGCCGCGGGATGATCCCCTCCGCCACGCCCGCGCCATTATCGGCGATGCTGATCGCAATCGGCAACTTTCCACCATCCGCCCGCTGCATCCGCTCGCCGATGAGGTAGCGCGTGGTGATCGTAATCGTCGGAATAAAGCCCTCACCCCTCTTAGGGGGAGAGGGTTGGGTGAGGGGGCTCTCAGTACTAGGCGCCAAACTGGCAGCACCCTCACCACTGCGGCTAAGCTCGCATTGCTCGCTAAGCCTCGTTGCCTCTCCCCCGAGGGGAGGGGCAAGCGCCTCCGCCGCGTTCTTCACCAAATTCATCACCACCTGAATCAACGCCTCGCGCATCCCCCGCACCGGCGGTAGCGATGGGTCATACTCCGTCACAAACGTCACCCCGCCGGCAAACGACCGCGCCGCGAGCCGCACATATTCCGTCACCTCATGAATATTCAGCGCCACCGCCTCCTGGCTTGGGCTCGGCGAGAGTGGGTCGAGTGTCGCGACCAGCTGATCAATCCGCCCTACCTCTGCCACAATTAACTCGGCGAGCGACCGATCCTCATCCCCCACCACTTGGCGCAACAACTGCGCCGCGCCTTTGATCGCGAGCAGAGGATTCCGAATCTCATGCGCCAGCGACGCCGCCATCTGCGCCGACACTTCCGTCCATTCCGGCGCGGGAAATAAAGGGGCGGTTTTCTTTGGCGCGTCGTTACTCACCCTCAGTCACCCGCTCATGCGCACGACTTGTAATCCCCCGCGCCAGCAGCCCGTCGTAAAACCCATGAATCGCGTCGGTCACCTGGCTCGCCTCCACCATCCGGTTCACGGAATGCCGAAACTCCGCCCCATTCGGCAGCCCGCTCGAATACCAGCCGATATGTTTGCGCGCGATGCGCACGCCATTATCATGCCCGTAAAGCGCCAGAATCTCGCCGTAATGCCCAATCAAAATATCCCGCTGCTCGGCGAGCGTCGGCTCCTTGATTTTTAAACCCTTCAAATGCGCCGCCGCCTGCGCCACGAACCACGGCCGCCCATAGCTCCCGCGCCCGATCATCACCCCATCCGCGCCGGATTCGGTGAGCGCCCGGTCCACATCCGCCAGCGTCGTAATATCCCCATTCGCAATCACCGGCACCGACACGGCCTCTTTCACACTGCGAATAAACGACCAATCCGCCGAGCCCTTATACATCTGGCACCGCGTGCGGCCATGGATGGTGATCATCCGAATCCCCACATCCTCCGCAATCCGCGCCAGCTTCGGCGCGTTGAGGGACTGGTGGTCCCACCCCATCCGCATCTTCAGCGTCACGGGAATTTTCACCGCCTTCGCCGTCGCTTCCAAAATCCGCGCCGCCAGCCCTTCCTCGCGCATCAGCGCGCTGCCCGCCATGCCGTTGACCACCTTCTTCACCGGGCAGCCGAAATTGATGTCGATGAGATCCGCCCCCCGATCCTCATTGAGCTTCGCCGCCTCCGCCATAATCTCCGGGTCGCAGCCCGCAAGCTGCACCGAAAACGGCCGCTCCGTCGGCACCGTGCGCGACATCCGCTCCGCATTGCGCGTCTCGAGCACCACGGATTTGCTGGCGATCATCTCACTCACCACCAGCCCCGCGCCGAACGACTTCACCAACACCCGAAACGGCAAATCCGAAACCCCCGTCATCGGCGCCAAAATAGCATTCGACTCAAGCGTAATCGGCCCGATCGTAATCGGCTTCAGTTGATGCGGATTTGCAGGCTTTTCCATAGGCGGGGGCTTATAGCCTAGGTTTTGGGTAGGGGCAAGGGAGGATCAGTTAGTCTTTGCACGCGCCTAATAAATGATGTCCCCCATTAATCCCACCCGAGGTAAACAAAATTGCATTCCATTGAGAAATTAGGGTGGGAAGGAAATAACTTCCTGTTATATCAATGCCATCAGAGCGCTGATAAATACTTTCCATGGTATTGAGTGAATAGATGTTTTTTCGAGTGAATAGAGCTATATCATCGCTATTGGGTAAGCGAATAAACTTGGCAAAAAATAATCCTTCACCACCGGCACTGACGGGAAGATTAATCCTTTTTAGTTCAAATTCTTCGCCATCCCGGGCTATTTCATAAGCTCCCGATCGAATGGCATAAAAGCTACGATGTATCTCTGGTAAATCGTGAAATATTCCCCGCTCTATCCGGTTGTTCAATTTGTAAGACGTCACTTGACCATTCTTAAGAGGCTTTACTGAAGAGCCATCATAACTAAATAGTTCCCCATCGTCGCTTTTGAAAAAGACTGCGCCTAGCGATTTACTCTCACCGATATAAGTTCCCAAATCGTATTTTGTATTTCCAAAAGGTTCTAACTTTCCGTTTTTAATTTCGAGCTTATCTTTTGGAAATATCAACCGCTTTAAAGCAGTGCTATAAATAGCA
>JBGAJE010000001.1:0-35087 GCA_044225085.1 Rickettsiales bacterium
CGCTTGTTAACGGGCACGAACTTGCGTGGCTCGGAACCAATGAACAATTGGCGTGGGCGGCCGATTTTCATCGTCGGATCTTCGATCATCTCTTTCCACTGGGCGACCCAGCCGGCGGTGCGCGCCACGGCGAATAGCACGGTGAATAGTGCCGTTGGGATGCCAAGGGCACGGTAGATGATACCGGAGTAGAAATCGACGTTCGGGTAGAGTTTGCGCTGGATGAAGTAATCGTCGTTGAGCGCGATTTTTTCGAGCTCCATCGCGATTTGTAGCAAGGGCTCATCTTCCTGCCCGAGTTCGGAGAGCACTTCATGGCAGGATTTGCGCAGTACGGCGGCACGCGGGTCATAGTTTTTGTAGACGCGGTGACCGAAGCCCATCAGGCGGTAATTATCGTTCTTATCCTTCACGCGCTTGATGAAATGCGGGATGTTTTTCACGTCGCCAATTTCAGTGAGCTGTTGGATTACGGCTTCATTCGCGCCACCGTGAGCTGGGCCCCAGAGGGAGGCGATACCTGCGCCGATGCAAGCAAACGGGTTTGCGCCTGAGGAGCCGGCAAGACGTACGGTGCTGGTGCTCGCGTTCTGTTCGTGATCGGCGTGGAGGATAAAGATTTTCTCCATCGCATCCGCGATCACCGGGTTCACTTTGTAAGGCTCGCATGGGGTTGCAAACATCATATGCATGAAGTTCTCGCAGAAACCGAGCTCGTTGTTGGGATACATGAACGGCTGGCCGACGGAGTATTTGTAGCACATGGCCGCGAGTGTCGGCATTTTCGCGATCATGCGCAGCATGGCGAGTTCGCGCTCGGCGGGGTTATGAATGTCGAGTGAATCGTGGTAGAAAGCCGACAGCGACGCCACGGAACCGACCATAATCGCCATGGGGTGTGCACGGCGTGGGAAGCCACGATAGAGGAATTGAAGTTGCTCGTGCACCATCGTGTGGTGATTGATTTTATGTTCGAACCAGCATTTTTGATCCGCATTTGGCAGGTCGCCATAATTCAGCAGATAGGCGGTTTCGAGGAAGTTTGCTTTGGCGGCGAGGTCGGCAATATCATAACCGCGATAGCGCAGGATGCCTTTGTCGCCGTCGATATAGGTGATCTCGGAATCGCAACTGGCGGTGGAGAGGAAGCCGGGGTCGAACGTGAAATGGCCGGTGGTGGCGTAGAGTTTGCTGATGTCGATGACATTCGGACCTTCGACACCTTTGTAAATCGGGAATTCTACCGGTGCTTTGCCTTGCACAGAAAGTTGTGCCGCACCGATGCGTTTGAAACGATTCACTTGATCTTTGCGGGCTGCTTGCAATTTTGCAGGGCGCATTGGCGCCAAGCTAGCGCGGGCTTTTTTCCCGAGTTTTTTCTTTGCCGATTTTGCTTTGTTTTTTGATTTGCTTGCGGCTTTGGCCATGGGATGCTCCTCGGCAATTGAGTTATGATCGAGCTAGGCTAGGAGCGCGTTTTTCAGCCGTCAACGCTTGGTGCGGCGTGACGGCCGTTTCACCAGTTTCTTTTGTGCAGTGTGGCTAATATCAATCAGTGCGAGCACCTTATGGTCAACGCCTGATAGCGGTAGGGCGCTGATTTCCTTGCGCGTGTGCCAATGGGTGCCATATTTAGCGGCGGTAAGTGTGCGCAGCATGACTTGGCCTTGAAGCCGAAAATGGCTGTATATCTGCACTACCTGGCCAAGGGGTTTGGTATTTTGTATCGCGTGCGAAATAGGAAATTGCGGGAAGCCGTAAAGCCCGCCCAACAAGGCGGCGTCACGCGCTTCAAGATAGAATTTTCCGACCGCATCCTGTGTCACTTCAATGATGACTTCGCGTGTTGGCACGTGCTTCCTCGCACGCGGGGCGGGATATGATTCGGGTGACGATTGTCCGAGACAAATTTTATTCGCAGGACATGCCGGGCAATCCGGATTTTTTGGCGTGCAGATGAGGCTTCCCAAATCCATCATCGCCTGGTTGTAATCGAATGGTTCGGCGTGATTGAGCAATGTCTCCGCTCCTGCCCAAAGTTGCTGTTCCGAAGGCGACTCCCACGCAAAGATCCGTGCAACAATGCGTTTTACATTTGCCTCGAGAATCGCCACTGGCTGATGGTAAGCGAACGCCGCAATCGCATGCGCCGTATTGCGGCCGATGCCAGGGAGGGCGCGCAACCCCTCAATATCAGTCGGCAATCCGTTATGGGCGCGCTTCGCTGCTTCATGCAAGAATCCGGCGCGGCGGTAATAGCCGAGGCCTTCCCACGCTTTCATGACCGCTTCGCGTGGCGCGACGGCGAGGGCTTGAATCGTCGGAAACCGTTCTAGAAACGGATAATAAAACCGCGCCAGCACCGTGGAAACCTGCGTCTGCTGCAGCATCACCTCGGAAAGCCAGATGTGATACGGATCATCCGTTTTCCGCCAGGGCAGCGCGTGCCGCCCATGCGCCTGATACCATGCCGCGAGCGCTGCATGAAATGTGCGTAACCTGGGCGGTTTTATTTGCGGCAAGGCCGCAGCGGTGCTAGTGGTTTTGGCCATTTGATTGGATTGCCACGTCGCTGCCCTTGGAGCAACGACAAACGTAAGAGGATAACATGACCCCGCCAAAAACCGCCGCTGCTGAAACCAAAGCCGAGCACGCCGCACTTACAAAATTCGAAGTCACCACCGGCGCACTCTCCGGTTCGCGGAAAATTTATGCGCAGGGCTCCGCGCGCCTTATGGGCGTCAATATCGGCCTGCGCGCCATCGAGCTCTCACCCAAATCCGGCGAAGCGCCGATTGTGGTCTACGACACTTCCGGCCCCTATACCGACGCGCAGGAAAAAATCGATATCACCAAAGGCCTCGCCCCCTTGCGCGCGAACTGGATTGATGCGCGGGGTGACACCGAACGCTACGAAGGCCGCCCCGTCCGCCCGGAGGATAACGGCTACAAGGAATACCAGAAAATCGAAGTCATGCAGTTCCCGCATGCCGGCGTGAAACCGCGCCGCGCAAAAGCGGGCGGTAACGTTACCCAAATGCATTACGCCAAAAAAGGCATCATCACGCCCGAGATGGAATATGTCGCCATCCGCGAAAACGAAGGCCGCACCGAGGCGATGGATGCGATGAAAGGCGGCAACAGTTTTGGTGCAGCAATTCCACAATTGATCACGCCAGAATTTGTGCGCGACGAAGTCGCCCGCGGCCGCGCCATCATCCCTGCCAACATCAACCACACCGAGCTGGAGCCGATGGCGATCGGCCGCAACTTCAAAGTCAAAATCAACGGCAATATCGGCAACTCGGCCATTACTTCCTCCATCGCCGAGGAAGTCGAGAAAATGGTCTGGGCCACCCGTTGGGGCGCGGATACGATCATGGATCTCTCGACTGGCAAAAACATCCACGCCACGCGCGAATGGATCATCCGTAACTCCGCCGTGCCCATCGGTACTGTGCCGATTTATCAGGCGCTGGAGAAAGTCGGCGGCATCGCGGAAGACCTGACGTGGGAAATTTTCCGCGATACGCTGATCGAGCAGGCGGAGCAGGGGGTGGATTACTTCACCATCCACGCCGGCGTGCGCCTGCCCTTTATCCCGCTGACGGAAAACCGCGTCACCGGCATCGTCTCGCGCGGCGGAAGCATCCACGCCAAATGGTGCATGGCGCATCACCAGGAAAACTTCACCTACACGCATTTCGAGGAAATCTGCGAGATCATGAAGGCGTATGACGTGAGCTTCTCCCTCGGCGACGGCCTGCGCCCCGGCAGCATTGCGGATGCGAACGACGCCGCGCAATTCGCCGAACTCAAAACCCTCGGTGAGCTCACCCAAATCGCTTGGAAGCACGACGCGCAGGTGATGATCGAAGGCCCCGGCCACGTGCCGATGCACCTCATCAAAGAGAACATGGATAAGCAACTCGAAGCCTGCCACGAGGCGCCGTTCTACACGCTCGGGCCGCTAACGACCGACATCGCGCCGGGTTACGACCACATCACCAGCGCCATCGGTGCCGCGATGATCGGCTGGTTCGGCACCGCGATGCTGTGCTACGTCACGCCGAAAGAGCATTTGGGCCTGCCCAACCGCGACGATGTGAAAGAAGGCGTCATCGCCTACCGCATCGCCGCCCACGCGGCCGATTTAGCAAAGGGCCACCCCGCCGCCCAACTGCGCGATAATGCGCTCTCGCGCGCACGGTTCGACTTCCGCTGGAACGACCAGTTCAACCTCTCGCTCGACCCCGACACGGCGCGCGAATACCACGACGAAACGCTCCCCGCCGATGGCGCCAAAGTCGCGCATTTCTGCAGCATGTGCGGCCCCAAATTTTGCAGCATGAAAATCTCGCAGGAAGTCCGCGACTTCGCCAAAACGGAGCGGGCGCTGGGGAATGTTGCGCCTGCCATGGATGAAGCCACCGCGCAAAAAGAAATGGATGCGATGAGCAAGAAGTTTAAGGCGGGTGGGAGTGAAATTTATAAGAAGGTGGGTTAGTGGCGCTGCTGCAAGCCCGCACCCAAATCTGCTGCGCAGATTTGACCTCTCCCGCCGGGAGAGGTAGAAAGAGGCACCGCATTGCCCCACGGTCACCTCTCCCACCGGGAGAGGTCTAAATCGCCCTTGCGATTTAGGGTGAGGGCTTACAAACTCACCCCATGAAAAAAGCCTACCACAAACCCCCCACCATCGACCGCGCTCGAACCTTGCGCGTCACCCGTCCCTCAGTCCAAACACGCCTCTGGCACCACCTCCGCGCCCGCCAACTCGAAGGCTACAAATTCCGCCGTCAGCACCCCGTCGGCAACTACTTCCTCGACTTCGCCTGTGAGGAATTAAAACTCGCCATCGAGCTTGACGGCGGCCAGCACAACGACCCCGCCCACCAGCGCTACGATGCCACCCGCACCGCTGCCCTCAAACAATCCGGCTGGCGCTTATTACGTTTTTGGAATAATGAAGTGATGGAAAATATCGAGGGTGTATTGCAGGTGATTCAGCAAGCCCTCACCCAAAATCCGAAGACGGATTTTGACCTCTCCCGGTGGGAGAGGTAACGGAGCGAGATTTGTTAAAACACGGGGTGATGATTGCGGTATTAGTGACGAATCATTTCAACATAAAGTATTGCAATCATTACTGCAAAACCAGCGACCGCAATCCAGAAAAGTCGCATGCCAGAACCTTTAGGTAAGATTACTTGATCATAAGTGATATCAGGGTGTTCCTGCAGCTTTTTAAGATTGCTTTTTTGAAAACGCCAACAAGCGGCGTATATAGGTAAAACTAGAGTATAGATAAGGGCTAATCTGTAAAAATGGAATCCGTGCTGCAATATGTAATGCAAATCCGTTCCAATAGTAATTGCCAAAGAAATAAAAAGACCCCTCCTCATGTATTTCCAAAATCCACCACGCACTGTTGCTTGCAGAGATAGAATAGCTTTCTCTCGCTTCAGCTGAGCTTGACGTTTAGTTTCTTCGGGATCGAATTGGACAGTAAACATGTGGTAATATTATAGATAGGCTGCTGATAAGACAATATGCAAATAGGGTGGAAGTAGAAAACAATGATGGATCTAAAAACATTGGTATAAACTGCCTGAATTATTGCCCTCATCGGCGCACGCAATAAGTCGGAGCAATAGAGTCCCGCCCCATCATCCACATCGTTTCCTTACACCCCTCATCTTACACTCCGCTTATGTTTACGAAAATGATTTCGTAAAAACATGAGATGAGAATCCCGATGAAAAAGTTTTTAATGGTGGCCGGTTTAGTGGCGATCAGCGCAGGGGCGGCCCAGGCGCAGGTGGATGTGGATGTGAATTTGTTCGGCGATCCGCGGCCGGTTTATGTCGAGCAACGTCCCGTTTATGTGGAGCAGCGGCCGGTCTATTACCGCGAGAATGACCGCGAGCGTCATCGTCATTACGATTGGAGTTATTGGGACCGTGATCGCGATCACGACGATCATCATGATAATGGCCATCATTATGGGCGCGACAAAGACGATCATCGCGGCTAGATTCCGTCGCGTATGATGCAACATCTCGCGACCACGACCAAAACCATTGCCCTCATTGGCGCCTCCAATAAACCGGAGCGGGCGTCGTATGGCGTCATGGAATTTTTGCTCGCGCGTGGTTATCGCGTTACGCCGGTGAACCCGGGCCTCGCGGGGCAGAGGATTCATGGGCAGTTGGTAGTGGCGTCACTGGCCGAGTGCCCCGCGCCCATCGACATGGTCGACATCTTCCGCAACACCGAGGATGCCGCGAAAGTGATCGACGAAGCCATCGCGCTGAAAGACAAACTGCAGCTGAAAACCATCTGGTGCCAGCTCGGCGTCACGCCCGTTGAGGCCGCCAAACGCGCGGTGGCGGCAGGCCTCACCGTGGTGATGGATCACTGCCCCGCCATCGAGTGGGCATAACGATGAGGAAACACGGTATGATCGCTTACGGCATTCTCATCATCGGCGCACTCGCGTCGTTTTATTGTTACACCAAACTTTCGGCCCTGTTGCCGATGCGCGATGCGGCGGCGGTGACGCATGCGGATGCCACCATCACCAGCGTGCTCACTCCCATGGTGAAAAAGGGCCAAAATGTTAGTGATGTGAAAAGCCAGGTGCTGTTTCGTTTTACGGTGGCTGGGCGGGATTATATTGGCGGGTATAATCTCAGCGGCGCGGCGGCGTTGCCGGATGTGGGGGCGGTGGAGCCGGTGGTATATCTCACCCGTACGCCGAGCGTTTTCCTGCGTAAAGCGGAATATGACGATTTGCCGCGCCAACTTGCCGTTCTGCGTTGGATGATTGGCATCTTTGCTGTGGCCGCATTGTTTCTGCCGTTTGTGGTACTCGGCTTCGGCCGCCGGGGCTAACCTCCTCAAAAATCGACTAAGAACTGGCTAACCCATAACCATATCGTTTTTTTGTGCGCAGGGGTTTTAAGTAAGGGTACGTATCATGAGTACGCAAACCAGCGTGGAGAAAATTATGAAAAAGCTAGCAATCCTTCTTGGTGTGATGGCTGTTGTCGGGGCAACCTCGGCGGCGGAAGCGCGCACCAACATCAGTGTCGGTTTTGGTGTGCCGGCACCGGTTTATTATGAACCAGCACCGGTTTATTATCGGCCGGTTTATTCACCGCCGGTTTATTACGGCCCGTCCTACATCTACTATAATACCGGATGGGAACGTCACCGGAATTACAATTGGGGCTATTGGCATGATCGCGGTTACTACGACCGTGATTATGACCGTGGCTGGCACCGCTAGTTAATAGCTAGGTCAAGCACGTGCGGGCGTATGTGAATACGCCCGCATGGCCTATTTCTTTTTCAGCGAATCGCGAATTTCGCGTAGCAGCAGCACCTCTTCCGGCGGCGGTGGAGTGGGGACGCCTGGGATGACATTGCCCAGGCCGGATTTGAGGCGATTGATTTGCTTCACCAGCAAAAATACGACGAATGCAACGATCATGAATTTGATTATGGCATTGAGGAAGAGGCCGTATTTGATGACGGGCGCGCCAGCTTTGATGGCGGCATCCAGCGTGTCGTAGTGATGGGTGGTGGAGAGATTGAGGTAGTATTCCGAGAAATCGAGCCCGCCGATGGCGAGGCCGATAAGTGGGTTGACGATGTCGCTCACCAGCGAGTTGACGATGGCGGTAAATGCCGCGCCGATGATGATTCCGACAGCAAGATCAACCACGTTGCCACGGGCGATGAAAGCTTTAAATTCATTAAGCATTGGCCCCTCCTAGTGTTTTGACGCCACAACTTGCATAATATGCGTGCGGGATCTGTGCAACTGGTTCGTTTCTGGCTGCGGTGAGGTGCCGCGTGTTTATGATGCGGCTTGATGCTGTCGCTTTCAAAAAATGAGATGGAATCAATCGACCATCCGGTGCTCGCACGGGCGGCGAAAGCGGCGGTAGCCCATGCTTGCTATCAGATTGCGAATGCGCCGCTTCGGCTTTATCCTGCACCGCATTTCTATATTTCGCCAATATTTCCGCCGGATTACTATGCAGCGATGCTGCGGCATTTTCCGTCACCGCTCGATTTTAAACAAATGCGTGCTTCGGCGCATGGGAATATGGGGATTCATGAAAGCCGGCATTATCTTTCGTATTTCGATGGGGACTGCGCGAAACTACCAGCGGTGCAGGAGGCGTTTTGGTCGGCGCTGTTGGCAGAGCTGAGTGCGCAGCAATTTCATACAGTGGTTGCGGCGAAGCTTTTTCCGTATTTCGATTTACCTCGAGCGGTGGCGCTCGGTAGTCACCGCGATTTGCTGATGATCTCGGATCGAGGTGGTTATTCCATCAGTCCGCATACAGATACGCCGCAAAAGCTTTGCTCATTGCTATTTTATTGTCCGGCGGATGATCGGCATCCCGAGCTTGGCACTTCGTTCTATACACCGAGGGGCACGGTGCCGCGCAAGGCGCGCTGGTTTGATGGTTGGGGGTATCAAGGGGATGCGTCGCACTCGCCGTTTGATGGGTACGAGAACATTACCACCATGCCTTATGTGCCCAATGCATTGTTTGGTTTTGTGCGTACGCGGCATTCATTCCATGCGGTGGAGCCGGGCCACATCGAGGCAGCGCGGCAATTGCTGATTTATGAAAATTTTTCCACGCGCGATTCGCGAAAGCTTTGCGCGCTACGTCAGGAGGGGCGATGACGCCACGCCGCATTTCACCATTTGGGGTGGTGTATCTCGATGTTATGCGAGCCGCTGCGGCGTGTGTGGTGCTACTAGGCCACATCCATAATTTGTTGTTTGTGGCCGATCCAATTACCCCGAGTTTTTTTGTGCGATTGTTTTATGCGATAGCGGCGCGCGGGCATGACGCGGTGATCGTATTTTTCGTGCTAAGTGGCTTATTAATTGCGGCCAGTGTCATGCGCTCGCAGCGGGTGGCGGATGGGTGGGTGCATTATGCCATCGCGCGTCTGGCACGGCTTTATGCGGTGTTGTTGCCGGCGTTGCTGCTGACGGCATTATGGGATGCGGTGGGTATTTCCCTCTTTGGCGATACTTATGGGGTGGATGATATTGTCGTTGCTGCGCGCATGTCGCTGGCGCATTTTTTTGGCAGCGTATTTTTTCTGCAAGATGTGGTGTTGCCGCCATTTGGTTCTAACCAACCGTTATGGAGTTTGGCTTACGAGGCGTGGTATTACCTCATGTTTCCGTTGCTGGTTGGCGTGGCGATGCCGCGCACATTCTGGAAGCGTGCGCTTTGCGGCGTTGGCCTGCTTGTGTGTATCGCGCTGATCGGCACAAAAATTTCGGGTTATTTTTTGATTTGGCTGATGGGTGCGGCGCTTTTCTTTTTGCCGGCACCGAGTGGGGCATCACGCATGGCTAGCTATGGTTGGCTAGCTGCTACATGGGCCTTGCTTGCTGCGGTGATTTGGTGTGCGCGTAAGCTATGGTTTGCTGCGGATACCGGCGGCTGGATGGCGGATATGCTGGTTGGTGCTGCCATTGCCTTGCATCTTTATGGTGCTAAGATTTTAGATCTGCCATTGGCGACATGGTTCGCGCGTGGGGCGCGATGGTTGGCGGGAATTTCGTTTACGCTGTATCTTTGCCATTTCCCACTGCTATTGCTGCTTGCGCATCTCTTGGTAGGCGATGGGAAATGGCAGCCGGATGGCTTGCATCTCGCTGCTGCGGGCGTGATTACTGCGGCCGTTATTGGCTATTGTGCGCTGATTGCGCAGATGACGGAAGCGCGTACGCCGCAGCTTCGCGCATGGTTGGAGCGGCAGATCAAACCAAGGGGGCGGATAGCCTATGATGCAGCATAAACGCGTATTGGTAACGGGCGGCGCGGGCTTCATCGGCCATCGGGTAACGAAGCTGCTGGCTGCGCGGGGGCAACAGGTGGCGGTGGTGGACAATTCATTTGTGCCGATGCCGATGCCAAAAAAATCCGAGTTTGTAACGCCCTATGCGCACGATATCCGCGATGTAGCGGCGATGGCGCAAGTGTTTGTTGCATTCAAGCCGGATGCGGTGATTCATTTAGCGGCGCTGCACCATATCCCGACCTGTGAAGCAAAGCCGCATTTGGCGATGGATATGAATGTTATGGGCACGCAAGTGGTGCTTGATGCGGCGGCGAAGCATGGGGTGCACGATGTGGTGATGGCCTCATCCGCGGCGGTGTATGATTGGTGGGAGTCGGCACTTATTGAGGATGAAACGCCGATCACGGCGACGGATGTTTACTCCACCACGAAGATTGCCAACGAACATCAGGGGAAGATTTGGGCGGCGAGGACCGATGGTCGTGTGGCGCTGGCGCGTATTTTCAATGCGATCGGGCATGACGACCCCAATGGCCATATTATTCCCGATATTTTAAAGCAAGTGTTGCAGGGAGAGTCGGTGGTGAAGCTCGGCAATACCGCGCCGAAGCGGGATTATACGCATGCGGATGATACGGCTGCGGGAGTGGTTGCGCTGCTTGACCATGTGCATCTTGGGGCGCCGGTTGAGGCGTATAATCTTTCCTTCGGGGCGGATTATTCGGTGGTGGAGTTGGTTGAGGTGATTGGTGATTATCTCGGGCGGCAGCTCACGATCGTTTCTGATCCCGCGCGGGTGCGCAAGATCGACCGGGTGCATTTACTGGGCGATACGCGGAAAACGCGCCGGGTTACGGGTTGGCAGGCGCAGATGCCGTTTGTTCAGGCGGTGCAGCAAATTCTCATGAAACTCGTGCCCGAAGTTGCGCGTACGTCGGAGTGTGTCGCATGACATGGGCGCGGCGAGGGCTACCAGCATTTGCATTGGAAGATAAGCCGCTTGCCTGCCGGGCTTGTGGGGCGATGGCGGGGCAAATGCCATGCGGGGAGGAGCGATCGCTTGGCATTGGGCAGGAGTTATTTTTGTGCATGCATTGTGGGCTTGCCTATTTGACGCCGGATTTTACGGATGCAGCATTGTCAGTATTTTATCGTGATCATTATCGGCATGTCTCGTTGGTAGATGCGGCGCGCCGGCATGATGCGAGATTCTTTAAGCGCAAACTGAATCGGGAATTTGCGGCTAAGCGGGTGGCATTGATTGCCTCGCAATTGCCAATGGGCGCGCGAGTACTTGAGATCGGTTCGGGGTTTGGGGCCTTCATTGGCCAGCTTCACCGGGTGCGGCCGGATGTGGTGTTTTATGCGACGGAGGAAGATGTTGCGCATCGTGATTTGCTGCTCGATGGTGCGTCGGTACAATTCATCACCCATGTGGAAATTGTGGAGCAAGCGCCCTTTAATTTGATTATTGCGTTGCATGTGGTGGAGCATTTGAAGCGGCCCATTGAGGACATGCGATTGTTCGCGCGCATGTTGACGCCATCCGGCCGATTGGTGGTGGAAGTACCGGATATTTTTGCGGATTGGGGGAACTGGCTTTATGTGCAACCGGCGCATGTGAGTTATTTCAGCGCGGCGTCACTAAAACGCGCGATGATGCGGGCGGGGGTTGCGCTTGATACGCTCGGCGATCATCCGGCAGGTGCAGTGCTTGCAGGGAATTTATGGGCTGTGGGGCGGCGTAGTGAGGAGACTGTCGAGGTCGAGGATGCTACGGCGGAGGAGATTACGGCGTTGCACGCGCATATTGTGCGCTATGCGTGGCATGCAAAACCGGCATTGCGCAAATGGTTGCGGGATATGGTGATTGCATTAGGCGGCGCGCATATGGCGGGCGCGATGGCGCGGCGTCGCTATTATCGGCGCCATGCACATTATTTCGCATCGTGAGCGCGGGCATGCTGATCGAAAATTTGCGGGATTATCGGGTGGCGATGTTGCAGGAATCTTTCGTGCCGATTGCCTGTCCGGGATGCAGCAGCGAGCGACGGGAATTGTTGGTGAAATATGATCGGTATTTGCTGCCGGTGCATGTATCACTCTGCACCGATTGTGGGCTGGTTTATACGGCGCATACGGCCAGTGGTGCGGCGCTTGAACGATTCTATGCGCAAGATTACCGGCGCATGTATGAGCAGGTGGAGCGGGTGACGGCAGCGTATGTGCATCGCTCGAAAGATAAGTTGGCGGCGGGATATCGGCTACAGCGTATTCGTGAGGTGGTAGGCGAGTTTGCCAGTGTGCTCGAGGTTGGTAGTGGGCTTGGTTACTTTCTCGATGCTTGTCGGGCGGCGGGGGTGGAGCGCATGCTTGGGCTTGAGCTTGGGGCGGCATTTGCGGCCTATGGTCGTGATGCGCTCGGGCTTGGGGACATCGTGCAGCAAAAGCGTTATCAGGAGTTTGATGTGCTGCCATTCGCGCCGCAGTTGGTGACGTTATTTCATGTATTTGAACATCTCGAAAACCCGCGTGAGTTTTTGGCGTGGCTGCAGCCGCGAATGGTGGCGGACGGGTGGGTGGTGATCGAAGTGCCGAATATTTTGGGCGATTGGTCGAGTTTGGGACTTGGCTATTTTCACCTCGCCCATCGCAGTTATTTTTGTGCGGAGTCGTTGTGCAATATGTTGGCGTCGGCAGGCTTCACCCCACGGTTTGTGATGAGCGACGATCGGGATGGGATTTTTCCGGGCAATTTGTCGGTTTATGCGCAAGTGGGGCAAGTAGCGGCGGGAACTTATCCGCTGACGGTACCGCAGCATAAAATTCGAGCGACGGTGCAGCAATATTGTCGGCCAATGAGTTTGCAACATGGCTATCCGCGTGCTGTGCTGCGCTTAGTGCGGCGGGCGATGCAGCGTTAGTGGGTGCGGTGGATATGGCGGTAATGCTGCAAGGAGGCGCAGCATAAAAGTGCCGCAATAAACGTGGTGAATGCAGCAGCATAGGGCATGATATTCGTGGCGTAGGGTACGAAACCCAAGGCCAGAATAATGGCGGTGCCAATGATGGGTAATGGGGAGAGTTTGCAGCGTAATGCGCGGTAAAAAATTACCATTTGTAGGATGCTGGTGATCAAGCGTAGCGCGAGAATGAGACAGAGATTACCATCAACATAGGTGATGGCGAATTGGGCGGCCATGCTAACGAGGTAGGTGATCAGCATGACGCGAAAGATAAGGAACTCGCGGTGGCGCGCCATTAGGCTAGTGACGAGGAAGGAGCCCATCACGCCCAGTAAGCGTTCGGCAAGCATGAGGGTGAAGGCGAGCATATGCGCTGGGATGACGAGATCATCGATGAGGTAGTCGGTGATGCATAAGAGGGCGAAGAGGACGAAGATCATCGCGCAGATGAGTTTGGCGGTGAGGCTAAAAATTGTGCCAAGCAAAGGTGAATCCGGCTGGGTTTGATGTTCGCTAGCAAGAGTGGAAAGCAGCACGCGCTGCATTTGCAAATTGAGGCCGCTGATGCCTTGCATGATTTGATTGCCGAGGAGGAAATAGACAAGGATCGCAGGCGCGAGATGTTGGACACTGAAAGCAAGTAGTAGTGCGTAAAGTGTGCCGAGGAGGGCGGGAATCCAGACCGTGACGGAGCGTTTTAGCATGTCGTTATGGGCGTGAGCAGCTGGGTCGTTGGTGAGGGATTGCCATTCCACGCGGCGGGCAAGGAAGATGGTGTAGGCAAGGTAGCCCAGCGAGAAGGCGGCACCGATGCCGGCATCGGCATAAGCGGCGGGGAAGAAATACAGGGCGCTGACGGCGATCGCGGCGTAGGTGAGCCAGAGGATGAGAAGGCCTGCGGCAGCGCGATTGGCGCGGCCTTGCGCAATGAGGAGTGGGGTGGGGTTAAGGATCGAGAGGAACATACCCGGTGTGGCGAAGAGGATGTAGTGCAGCCCCGGTAGCGCCGCGCCATAATAGCTGCGCCAGAAGATGAGAAGGCCCGCGGTGCCGACCAGTAAGGTGAGGGCGCGCCATATGCATCCGTGCCGCCATTGGTGGCGCCAATTGCTGCGGATGCTCGCCTCGCGAATGAAGTAGCTCGGCATGCCGAGCTCGGCGATGAAGATGAGGGAGAGCACGCAGGTCTGTGCGATGCCGATATTGCCGAATGTTTCTTTGCCGAGCTGGTGGACGATCAAAAGCTGGACGGCGAAATTGATGGCCTGAGCGGCGGCGTAAGCGAGACCATTGATGGCGGAGCGGGAGAGAACGCGCCGGGTGTTGTGCGCGGGTGCGGCGGTCATCAGCCGCGTGTGACATCATCAAGGATGATGCCTTTGACGTTGGGGCGGATTTGCAATGTGGCAAGGGACTGGCGAACGCGTTCGATTTTTTGCCCGGCGCTGATGACGGGGATGATGGAGCCGACGTAGTTCATCAGATCACTGTTGATTTGCTCGTCACGGATGGTGGGATAATAGAGCACGATGTAGCGGAAGGTTTTGCCAAACTCCTTTAGCATATCGATGAAGAGGCCTTGCATGAGCAAATGCGGGCCGTAGCTGGTGGCGGTGCCGCCGGGGAGGAAGTAGAGGTTTTTATCGAGGTTACGCACGGCCTCATCCGGCTGGGCTTTGCCGATCATGACATCGGAAAGGCCTGGCTCATTGGGGGTTTGCAGGTAGCGGTGGATGCCACGTTCGAGCATGCTGCCATCGATAAGAAGGGTTTTGTTCAACTTGGCGTACATGGAAGCGATGTTGGCGGCAACGACGGCAGGCGCATGGCCGGAATTGCCAGTAATCATCACTACGGAGTTTGGCGCACCAAAGGTGGCGAAGCCGAGATTTTTCATCAGCACAAAAAAATCTTGAAAGATGTTCGGGTCAATCTGCCCACCTAAAATGAGGGGCATGATGCGTTTTTGTTTTCTGCTCAGGCGCAGGCTGAATGTTGGGATACGTGCCAAAGTGCCGAGCACCGGTAGCGAGGTAAGGTTGCTGATTTGTGAAGATACGCGGAGGCTTGCGAAGGGTGAGAGGTAAACGACATACACCATCACCGTGCCGATAATGCAGCCAAGTACAAACCCCGCGATGACATTTTTGACGAAGAAAACGAGGCCTGAGCCAGGGATGATTTCCGGCGAGTCAACCAGCGTAGCGTAACCAGTGATGCTGGCGGCCTCGTTGCTGAGGTCGGTGTATTTCTCGGAGGTGAGTTGGTACATTTGCTTATAGGTTTCCACCTCGCGCATGTATTGCAGCAATTGGCGTTGAGTTTCTGGTAAGCGCTCGATGAAAGCTTGCTTGGCGGCTAGATCACCGCTGAGAAATTGCAGTTGTTCACTCAGTGCGAGTTGCGATGGGTGGGCGGGGGTGTAGTAGGCTGCGAGCTCGCGCTGCTTGGCTTTGATAGTGCGGATTTGGGTTTCAAGATCCATCACTTGCTGCAGGGCGAACTGCATTTCGGCGGTGATATCCATCATGCCGGATTGTTGTTGGAAGTCTTTGAGATTGCTCTCGGCGGTTTCGAGTTTGGCTTTAAGGGTTTTGAGTTGGCCGGCCATGTTGTCGAGTGCGCGGAGCTTGCCTTGCGCGCTAAACTCGTAGGCGCGCTTGAGGTAGGTATTGACGAGAGTATTGAGGAAACGTTTGGTGAACGCCGCATTATCGCCTGAGAAGCTCAGATGCATAAAGCGTGCGTTTTCGCTGCGGCTAACTGCTTGTGCTTTTAGCTGGCGCTGCAACGAGGCGATAAGATTTTTGGGCGAGCGCGGAATGAGGGTGAAGCGGCTTCCTTCCGGCACGTGGATATCGGTGATTTGTAGTTGAATGGGCTGTAATGCTGTGCCGGGCTGCGTGAAGCCAGGATCATCGGCGGGCAGGACATCGCTGAAGATGAGGCGATCGTTTGCGTCGAACAGACTGTAGTGGTTTTTGGCTTCGATTTTGAGGGCAAGCGATTGGTTGAGGAAACGCTCCGGCACTTGCAGTTTGGTGATGTGCAGCCCGGGTTGGGCAGAGGAGAAAATATGCATTTGCGGGCGGCCGAGTGCTTTGCGCAGCATGGATTTGAGCGGGGACTCGGTGGCGATGATATCGACGCTTGGGCCCATTGCGTCGAGCGTCATTAGAAACATCGAACGTGAACGGATAAAGTCGATCTCGGAGCTGACGCGCGCTTCTTCGCCTTTGGGGGAGAGCTCGGCATCGAGGCGAATGAGCGCTTCGGCGGTGTAGGGCTTAATAAAAATAAGCAGGTAAATCGCCGTTATCCAGGCGAAGAAGAGGCCGCAGGCAAACACCGTGCGGCTGCGCTTCCAAAGCCGCGCGAAGAAATCCATCACGTTATATTCTTCGGCGTGATCGCGTGGCTGGGTGTGTGAGAGATCGTCCAAGTGTCGCCTAGTTGATGGTTTTGGAAACGCCGATACCGGATGGAATCAGCTGGGAAACGAAACGGTGCCATTCGGTGATCGGCGCGGCGGCAATATAGACCACATCACGCGGCTTGAGCAGGAATTGATCGGCAAGGATGTAGGACGTCGCCACATCGGTGTTTAGGCGATAGATGATAATGGGCTTGCCGTTTTGGTCGATGGTGGTAGTGGCGCCGGTGGCGCCATTGGCTTGAGCGTAGGCAATGTCGGCTTCGGTGAGCGCGCCGCGAATAACATACACATTACCCGCCGTTGCCGAGATGTTGTTTGGGCCTTGGGAATTGATAACACCATCAGGCCCTTGTGCATCATTAAGTGCTTCGGTCAATGTCATGCGGCCGGCTTTGATGTAGAGTGCGCCGGTTTTGAGCGCCTCACCCATGAGGAAGACGCGGTTGCGGTGATTTTCAGTGAGTAGCAGCGTGTCGCCGGCTTGCAGCGTGTGATTTTGTGCATTGTCGGCACGATAGAGTAAGGCAAGGAGATCGACATGCTCGCGCTTGTTATCGGGGTGAACGATGAGTGCATCTTCAAGATCCGCGTAGGGTTGTGGACCGCCGGCTTTCTCGAGTGCTTTGGCGACATCGAGCGGTTCGTAGCCGAGATAGAGTGGGCCGGGTTTCACCACTGCGCCGCTAACAAGAATATTTTGGCTGCGGAATTCCTGTAGTTGAATTTCAAAGCGCGGCGCGCGGAAATATTTGCTGAGTTTTTCCGTAAGCTCGGTGCGCAACTCGGCGGTGGTTTTTTGGTTGATGTTGAGCGTGCCGATATAGGGAAAGGAGGCGTTGCCGCCCTCTTCGACCTTAATGGTGAAGGGCTGATCGGCCACGCCGGAATAACCGTGCGGGTTAGGAGATTCGATGCCGTCCCATAAACGTAATTGTAGCACATCGCCGGGACCGATGCGGTAGGCATAGTCCTCCGCCTTCGGGGCGGGAGCAGTTGGTTTTTCAATGGCGGCGTCTTTGGTTTGTTGGGCGATTAATTCCGGGGTGATGCCGATGATGGGGTACTGCGCATTATCTTCTATCCGCTGGCCGGCGGTGCAGCTGCTGAGGATGAGGGCGGTTCCGATGCCGAACCCCACACCGCGCCAGGCGGTTTTGCCGAATTCGCATCCTAGTAATGACAGCAGCCGTTTACACATGTGAACCGTGTATTTATGTTTTGTTAGGCCCGCCTATCATGGCACCCAAAGTGCGAGTTTTAGGTGTGTCGTACTGCGTATTTTTAGGGCTACGCCGCGCGACAGATAAGTGCATCTCCTTTTGCATACCTCGAAGCTTTTCTTAATACAACATATAGTATTTGCCTGGGTATAAACTGGGTTGAAAAACAAGATGTGGTAGGAAAACCATAATTCCCTGTTTTTGGTAAAAACAACCAAGAGAGCGATCACGCATACATAAATAACTGGTAATTGGTGTGTGTTTTGGCTTAGTCCCCTCCAACGCCACGCAATGATGGCGAGCACAGAAGAGGGGATGTACAATGCGACCGGCCCATGCAGTAATGCGGGGGGCTCCGTGAGTTCGTGGGGCCATGCATTGAATTCGCAAAAATGGGCGGTAGTGCTCGGCACTCGCCCGGAAGCGATCAAATGGCGCCCATTGTTTTTCGCGCGCGGCAGATGTCGCAAGTGAGTACATCACTTATTTCCACCGGGCAGCACCGGCATTTACTCGATCGGGCGTTGCGGGATTTTCATCTGACGCCGGATTATGATCTTAACGTCATGCAGCCCGATCAATCGCTGTCAGAATTGACGGGGCGTATTTTATCTGGCCTCGCTTCCATTTTTGCGCGGGAAAAGCCGGATGCGGTGTTGGTGCAAGGTGATACCACCACGGCATTCTGCGGGGCGTTGGCTGCATTTTATGCGGGCGCTCCCGTTTATCATATTGAGGCAGGGTTACGTAGCCATCGGATGGATGCTCCGTTTCCCGAAGAGGCCAATCGCTCTCTTATTAGCCGTTTGGCTAAATTGCATTTCGCGCCAACGCCAACGGCACAAACGAATTTACTGCGTGAGGGCATTGCAGCGAGTGCTATTCATGTCACCGGCAATACAGTGGTCGACGCGTTGCAATGGATGCAGGCACGGCTGCCGCAAATGTTTCCGGGCGATCCCGCATTGCTTAGCGGTGCGGCAGAAGTGGCAGAAGGTGCGCATCGGTTCATCCTTGTTACGGCCCATCGGCGCGAGCATTTTGGGGAGGGCATTGCGCAGTTATGTGATGCGTTGCGTCAGCTTGCCCACGCATTCCCTGATGTGCATTTGTTGTTTCCTGTGCACTGCAATCCCCATGTGGTGCGGCCGGTGCAGACATTGCTTTCAGGGCATAAAAATATTCATCTTCTTCCACCACTCGATTACGCGCCCTTTGTGTGGTTAATGCAGCGGTGTCACTTCATTATTACCGATTCGGGCGGTATTCAGGAGGAGGCGGCGACACTTAGCAAGCCGCTTATCATCACACGTACGGTGACAGAACGCGCAGAAGCAGTTACCGCTCAATCCGCCGTGCTAACGGGTGCCGATGCTGCGAGTATTCTTGCTTGCGCTCGCCGATTGCTTACGGATGCCGCCTTCTACCGTACTATGGCGAAAGGGCGCGTCACCTATGGTGACGGTCGTGCTGCTGCACGCATTGTGCAGGCGATAGAGTCGGATCTTGCCGGTGAAGCTATGCGCGAGGTTGCTCTATGAGCAGCGCGTTGAAAGCCTCCATTGCTGCCGCTGAAATGGCACCCAACAACAATGCACCGATGGCGCGCGTGCTTACTCACGCTGCCCCGACCGTCGATCCGCTTGGTTATATGGCGATTGCCGATCAGGTAATCTTACTTGGCACCGGCGTTATTTGTTACGCCATGCTCGCGCATTCCGTGCATTTGCCTCTTTCGATGATAGGGGCGATGGCAGTCGGCTCTATCATGTTTGCGCTGAGTGCCTATTCGCGCAATCTCTATAGTTATTTCCGGATGGAAAATGTCATCCGCCAATTCATGCCGTTTGGATTTGCGTGTTTCCAATTCATGATGGCGGTGAGTGCGGCACTGTTTTTAATGCCGCCGTTTGCATTCGCCAAGCCATGGGCGTTGTCGTGGTTTGTTATCAGCGCGCTTACGATGGCGGTGCTGCGCGGTAATTTTTGGTTTTCGTTGGAGCATTTGCTGCGTTTGGGGGTTTATGCGCGTAAAATTATCCTCGTCGGCACCAGCGAAAAAGCTGGACCAATGATGCAGCATTTTATGCAACATGAGGGACTTTATCACATCGTCGGTTTGTTCGTGATGGATGCGGCTAACCCAGGAACGCATACGCCTTCTCATATACCTCATCCGGCGAGAATTCCTGAACTTTCTTCTTTCGACGCGCTCACGCGCCTTTGTCGCGATGCACAGGTGGATGATGTCATTATCACTCCCGAACTTGAACATCATCCAGAAGCAGAGAAGGTGCTAAAAACCCTCGAAGCGTTGCCGTGCAGTATTAAATATTGCATTCCGGGTAGTTTTTTTAACCGGCCGCTCGCGCGGGTGGAGCTTATTAGCCATATCCCCGTCGTGACGATTTTTCAGCGGCCGTTGCGCGGCACGGCGCTTATTATCAAACGTGGCGAAGATATCATTCTTTCATCTCTTGCCCTATGCCTTGCGATTCCGGTGATGCTGGTTATTGCACTGTTTGTCGCACTCGATGGGCAGGGCCATATTTTGTTCCGCCAAAAACGCCATGGCTTTGGCGGGCGCGAATTCGATATTTATAAGTTCCGCAGTATGCGCGTGCATCAGGCGTCGGAGCATGAAGTGGTACAGGCTGCGCGCGACGATATGCGCGTCACGTGGATCGGCAAGATACTGCGCCGGACAAGTATGGACGAGTTGCCGCAGCTTTTTAACGTGCTCAAAGGCGATATGTCACTGGTCGGTCCGCGGCCGCATGCGGTGGTGCATAACTACCATTATAAGGAGCTCATTAATGGTTATGTGGCGCGCCAGCGCATTAAGCCGGGAATGACGGGATGGGCGCAAATCAACGGTTGGCGCGGGAAACGGACACTTGAGAAAATGCGCAAGCGTGTGGAGCATGATCTTTATTATGTCGAGAATTGGTCGCTTTGGTTTGATATTAAAATTATTATTCTGACGCTGGTGACACTCTTCCGCCAACCGAATGCATACTGATGCGGATTATTCACGTGTATCACAGCTATGCGCCGTTCAGCCAAGGGGGAGGGGTGGAACGTTATATTCATCACCTTGCTAGCACGGCGGTGGCGGCGGGTCATGAAGTGCGTGTAGTAGCGCAGCGCGGCGATGCGATGGGGCTTCCTTACCCGCTAGTGATTGCATCGGGTTCGGCGATTGTGCGAGAAATTGCGACGGCCGATTGTGTTCACTTGCATGGTCCGCGCGGCGCCTATGCGGCATGGGTTGGGCTGATCGCGTGGCGCTTGCGCAAGCCATATTTTTACACAATTCACTGTTTTTATCGTGGAAAAAACGCTGCACAGATGCTGCAAAAATTTTTATGGGATCATCTTGTCGAACGATGGTTGATGTGGCGATCGCGGCGGGTGATTGTGCTATCGGATTATTGGCGGACTTATATTGCAGCACGAGGTTTGCCTACGCGCTCGATTATTGTACTGCCGAATGGGGTAGATGTTGCGACATTACGTGCGCAGCAGCCGCCACCACTAATGCTGGTTGGAGAGCCAGCGATTCTCTCTGTCAGTCGGCTTGATCCGGTCAAGCGGTTGGAAGATGTAATCGCGGCGCTTGCGCAGCCTTCGCTTGCAGCGGCGCATCTGCATCTGGTAGGGCGCGGAGAGGACGAGGCCCGATTGCGGACAGTGGCGGCCTCGTTTGCTGTGGCAACACGGGTGACGTTTCACGGGTTTCAATCCGACGCGCAGATCGCGGCGATGGCGCGTGCGGCGCATGTGTTTGTGATCGCGTCGGCGGAAGAGGGGATGCCGACGACGATTCTTGAAATGCTCGCGCGCGGCGTGCCGGTGGTGGCGTCGGCGATCCCCGGAAATCTCTCACTCACTGAGCCGTTGGAGTGGGATTATACCTATCCGCTCGGAGATGTGGCGGCATTGGCACTGTGTGTCGCACAGGGGAGCAAAGTGCGAGTTTCCGAAGCGGTGATTGCGGCGCTGACAGCGCGATTTGATTGGTCACATATCGGCCGCGCGGTGATTGCCCTTTATGCGGAGGGGCGATGACATCCGCGCGCCAATCGTTTTTGGGGTGTCCGGTCGATGCGGTATCGCACGAGGAAATTTTGGCGCGGGCGCGTACGGCACTGTTGCAGCATGGACGATTGATTATTGAGGGGTTGAACGTCGCCAAGCTTGTCGTGGCGCGGCGCGACCCGGCATTGATGGAAGCGCTCACGGCGGCGGATGTCGTGCATGTCGATGGTGCGGGTATTGCGTTTGGAGCGCGGCTGCTTGGGCAACCATTGCCACGGCGGCGGGCGGGGATTGATGTGATGGATGATTTGCTGCGGCTTTGTGCGGCGGAGGGGAAGCGGGCGTTCTTGCTGGGCGCAACCGCGGAGATCGTTGCGCAGACGGCGCAGCGGATGCAGGCGCAACATCCCGGATTGATGATTGCGGGTTGCCATCACGGATATTTTGCAGAAGCGGAAGCGGCAGCTATCGCGCGACAGACCGCCGCGAGTGGTGCGGCATTGCTGCTGGTTGGGATGAGTTCACCCAAAAAGGAAATGTTTCTGCAACGTTATATGCAGGCTTGTGGGGTGCAGGTGGCGATGGGGGTCGGCGGTGCGTTTGATGTGGTGGCGGGCGTGGTGGTTCGTGCTCCGCTATGGATGCAGCGGGTGGGGTTTGAGTGGGTATTCCGTTTGCTGCAGGAGCCACGGCGATTGGCAGGGCGGTATGTAAAAACGAACTCTATCTTTGCATGGTTACTGCTGCAGCAAATGGCTACAAAATGCTGCGGTATAATACGACACCGTGCCGTTTTGCCTTGGCCAAAATTTCTTGATCGACTGCAGCAAATTCATGGGTTTGAGGCAGCCATTTGTCGGCATGAGATTTATTTTTTGCATTATAAACGTTGGATGCGGGTGCGGGCGGTGGCAGCTATGGCACGAGATATTGCCTTGCTTTATGTGGCACCATTTTTTGCATCTGTGCCGGCCGTGGATGCGGCGTGTTATGCAGTAGTTACGCTTGATGGCGCATCAGGTTATGAGACGGTCAAACGGGCAATGGCGGCGCTGCCGTCCCATATAACATGCGCGGTTGTGACGCATCCACGGGTGAAGTCGGCGGCGCTTTGTCCTGCGCGACCGGTAGGAAGAGCGCTGGTGGATGCGTTGCGAAAGGCAATGCAACGGCTTTTGTTGCCGCGTGGGGAGTTAAGCCGGGTGGTGGTAGCAAGTTGCGTATTGCGCAGTGTGGTGTGGCAAGCATCGTGGCAGCGGTTTTATACGCAGCATCCGGCGATGCGCTGGTGCGTGTTGCACAATGATTTCGATATGATGAGTAGCGCAGCGGTGGCGGCGCTTTCGCCATATGTCACTACGATCTGTGTGCAGCACGGTATTCCGACGGACGAGTTTTCCCGACACGCGCAGCGATGCAAATTGTGTGGGGTGGAAGTAGCCAGGACGTTTATATGCAGTACGGAACCACGTCTATTACAATGGATGCGCTGGGGCGAGGTGTAGCGGCGGCGGCAACAACGGAAGCGCCACAGAAGCTGCAGGTGATCTCGCAAACGCATACGCCAGTTTACGGGATCGATTTGAAGCCGAGGTTTGAAGAGTTGGCCGAGGTGCTTGCTTCACAAATGGGGCAAGGAATGCTGCAAATTTTGCTGCACCCAGGGGAGGTGGGAAATGGCGGCGTTTACCGCCATATTGATGCATCGCTTATTGCACCACCGCCACATGATATATTACGAGTAGCATCACCCCTATGTTTAGTGGTTGGGTTTATCTCGACGGCGCTGCTCGAGGCAGCCTGTGCTGGGCACTATGTGGTGGGAATGGATTGGCTGGCGACGGCGAGTATGGGGGCGCAACAGGTTGGTGCGCCGCCGGTGCGGGTGCATGATGCGGCAGGGGCGCTTGCTTTGTGGGGGCGTTTGCGGGAAAGTGCGGAGGCGCGCACGCAGCATATGGCCGCTCAACGCGCATGGTTGACGAGAACGTTTACAGCGTCCGGCGCGTTTCGGGCCATGTTTGATAAATCGGCGATGAGGTGATGGTGCAGGCTCCCGCATTTCGAGTAACACAGTGGCTGTTTTTCTCGGTCGTGTTGCTGTTCCCGGTGCTCGATTTGCTGGGGGCGTATCTTTATCACATAAGTGGGTTCGCGGCTATTGGCGCGATTCGCTATTACCGCGATGGCGTGTGTTTGATGTTAGCGACGTTCGGGTTTTGCAATCGGCATTTGCCTTATCAAGTGCGGCTTTCGGCGGGATGTTATGTTGCGATGATCGCCATGTATAGTTTGGCGAGTGTGTTGATCGGCCATGTGCCAGTGGGGCTGATTGTGAATTCACTTGGCACGTTGATTATTCCGGTGAGTTTAACGCTGGCGAGTTTCGCGGCGATTCGCGAGGCGCAGCATATGCGGTGGTTGGTGACGATATTGACGGCATATGGCGTGGCATCGGCGTTGTTTGGCATATGGGAAGTGCAGCATACGACGTTTTGGACGGAAACCGTCGAGCTTGGTGATTATATGCGCGCGGTGAAGCATATCGAAAGCGGGTTCCAGCCGGATGTGCCATTACCATGGAACTTCGTCGGCTATCAGGGGGTACGGCGGGCGGCGGGGTTGCTTGCGGCGCCGCTAGCGCAGGGGTTTTTTCTCGCGGTGGTGGGATTGGTGGCGTTTGCCTATTTGCGTGGGCGATCCCTAATGATGGCGGCGCTGGTAATGCTGCTGTGTTTTTATGGTGTGCAGATGAGTGGCACGCGGGGCGCATTGCTTGCAGTGGCAATGGGGGCAGGGCTTTATTTTCTCTATCCGCGGCCGAGTTTGGCGGGGCGGGTGAATAATGCGCTAATGGGGGCGGGACTTGTGTTGGTGACACTGCCGGCGGTGCTGCATCATTTTCTCTATACGGTGAAGCTTGAGGATCGCTCAACGGCGGGGCATATCAGCGCGCTGGCGGAGAATATACATCAGCTTTCGGATGTGGTGTTGCTGGGGTTTGGCGTCGGCGCGGCAGGTGCGCAGGCCTCTGCCGTGCAGCAGGCAACGCAAGGCGGCGGTGAGGGGGCATTCTTCTCGATCGCCTATCAGCTTGGTATTCCCGGCGCGTGTTTCTTTTTATGGTTTCTTGGGCGGTTATTTTTGGAGTTATTCAGCTTGCGGCGGCGAGGGGGGATAAGCGGGGAAATCGCACGTGCCTTGGCGTTTTTGTTCCTTGGTGTGGCGGCGAGCATGTTTACGTCAGAACATATTTTGACCTTCTCGGGCATGGGGGCGTTTTGGTTTTTGGTGGGCGGATATTTGGGTTATGCGCGGCGAAATCCTCCGTCTGCCCCCGAAGTGGTTGCTTCCCCCGCATAATCTGCTAAAAACCCCGGCGCGCGGGTGTAGTTCAATGGTAGAACGAAAGCTTCCCAAGCTTTAGGCCAGGGTTCGATTCCCTGTACCCGCTCCATCTCTTGAGGGTTTGCATGATCAACCTCTGGTACTACCTTCTCGTCATTAATCTTCTTACTTTCGCTATGTATTGGCAGGATAAACGCGCGTCGCGCCGCAAAGGCTGGCGGGTGTCGGAATATATGTTGCTGCTGGTGGGTTTCCTTGGGGGCAGCCCCGCAGCGTTGGTCGCTCAACAAACTCTCCGTCACAAAACCAAGAAGCGTAGTTTTCAGTTCAAATTTTGGGCTTTAGTGGTGGCCCAAATCGCCCTTGTTTTCTTTCCGCCCGCGATGTTACGGGCCATTTTTTCGCGCCTATTCGCCTAGGAACCGCACAAATCTGCCACATCGGCAAAATCAAGCACTATGTTTGGTGCGGTTGCACAGTAACATGCTTCTAATCGCTTGGTTTTTCTGCCATAGTGAAGGCTGAAAACCGAGTCATCTGGAGCCATTATGTCCTCTGCCGTCATCGTCGGTTATTTGCGTTCTCCCTTCACCCCGGCCCATAAAGGCGCGCTTGCTGGCACGCGGCCGGATGATTTGGCCGCGACCGTTATCCAAGCCCTCCTCGCCAAAACCGGCGTGAAGCCCGACGATATCGAAGATGTCATCCTCGGCTGCGCCTTCCCCGAGGGTGAGCAGGGCTTCAACATGGCGCGTATGGTAGCACTACTCGCGGGCCTACCGATTACCGTTGCGGGTGTCACCGTCAACCGCTGGTGTGGTTCGAGCATGGAGGCGATCCACATCGCCGCGGGCAACATTGCCACCGGCAAAGGCGAGGTGTTTATTGCGGCAGGCGTCGAATCCATGACCCGCATCCCCATGGGCGGCTACAATCCGCTGCCGAACCCCGTGCTGTTTAAAACCCTGCCGGATGCCTATGTCAGCATGGGTATCACGGCTGAGAACGTGGCCAAGCAATGCCATGTCGACCGTAAAACGCAGGAAGATTTCGCACTCGCCTCCCACCGCAAAGCCGCCGCCGCCGATATGTCCGGTGAAATCGTACCCATCACTACCAAAGCTGGTGTGGTCAATAAGGATGGCACCATTCGCGCTAATTCCACGCTGGAAGATCTGGCGAAACTGAGTCCGGTGTTTGATGTGTATGGTACCGTCACCGCCGGCACTTCCTCACCGCTGACCGACGGCGCCGCCGCTGTGCTCGTCGTCAGCGAAGCCTACGCCAAAAAACACAAACTCCCGATCCTCGCCAAAATCAAATCCATGGCCGTGACCGGGCTCGACCCCGCCGTCATGGGCCTTGGTCCCATCAGCGCCAGCAAAAAAGCGCTCGATCGCGCGGGGCTGACGATCAAAGACATCGACGTGATGGAAATCAACGAAGCCTTCTCTGCCCAATCCATCCCCTGCATCGCCCAGATCGGCGCGCCGATGGAGAAGGTGAACATCGAAGGCGGCGCGATTGCACTTGGCCACCCGCTCGGCGCTTCCGGCGCGCGCATCACCGGCAAAGCTGCGCTGTTGCTCAGCCGCGGCAAGGGCAAATATGCGCTGGCGACTGCCTGCATCGGCGGCGGCATGGGCATCGCGACTGTGCTGGAGCGCGCGTAATGCGTTGGGGAGCAGCACTTTTGGTGCTGGTGGCACCCATCGCAGCGTCGGCGTATGTGCTGCCTCCGCCACCGGCGGATGCGAAGCAATGGCATGTCTGCGAAACGGATGCGGATTGCGTTCTGATTCCTGGCCCGTGCGGGCTAACAGCAGTGAATCAAACATCTAAACAATCAGCGACGGATTATTACAAACCCGTGGCCGATGCCAATGCCGAGTCGTGCAAAAAAGAATTCTGGGTGCCAAAAGCGAATGCAGCGCGTTGCCGAATCAACGCCTGCGAAGCCGTGGTGGATAGCCAATAATGAATAGCGACATAAGTGGAGCAAATCGTGACTGAGATCAAAAAAGTAGCTGTCCTAGGTTCCGGCGTCATGGGGTCTGGCATTGCTGCCGTGCTTGCGAATGCGGGCATTCCCGTGTTGCTGCTCGACATTGTGCCCAAAGAGGGCGGCCGTAATTCCCTCGCCGAAGGCGCGATCGAAAAACAAGCCAAAGGTGGCACGCCTGGCTTCGCCCATCCCAAATTCAAAAAGCTCGTCACGCCCGGGAATTTCGAAGATGATTTGCCCAAGCTCGCCGAATGCGACTGGATCGTCGAAGTCGTACTTGAAAAGCTGGAAGTGAAGCAGGACGTCTACCGCAAAGTCGAAGCCGTGCGCAAAAAAGGCTCCATTGTCTCAAGTAACACTTCAACATTGCCACTGCACGTGCTCATCGAAGGCATGCCGAAATCGTTCCAGGACGATTTCCTCATCACCCATTTCTTCAACCCGCCCCGCTTCATGCGCCTGCTCGAAGTCGCCAAAAGCCCCAGTTTTGCTGCAGATCGTTTTGCAGCATTTTGTGACTTTGCTGATCGCGCTCTCGGCAAAGGCGTCGTCCCCGCCAAGGACACACCTGGCTTCCTCGCCAACCGCATCGGTGTGTTCTGGATGACGGAAGGGCTCATCGAAGCCATGCGCCTGGGCATCACCGTCGAGGAAGCGGATGCCGTGATGGGCAAACCCCTCGGCTTCCCCAAAACCGGCATGTTCGGCCTCTACGATTTGATCGGCATCGACCTCATGCCACTCATCGCGCAATCCCTGCTAGCGACGCTGCCTAAAGACGACGCCTTCCGCAGCCTCTACGAACTGCCCGACCTCGTGAAAAAAATGATCGCCGATGGCTATACCGGCCGCAAAGGCAAGGGCGGCTTTTACCGCATGGTGCCGGACGCATCGGGCAAGAAAAAGAAGGAATCCATCGACCTCAAAACCGGCGACTACCGCCCCGAGAAAAAAGCCAAGCTCGAAAGCGTGGATGCCGCAAAAGCAGGCCTCGCCGCCCTGCTCACCCACAAAGACATCGGCGGGCAATATGCCGCTGCCGTGATGCTCAAAACGTTGCATTACGCCGCGTCCCTCATCCCCGAAATCTCGGATGATATCGACTCCGTCGACGCCGCCATGCGCACCGGCTACAACTGGAAATATGGGCCGTTCCAGATGATCGACCGGCTTGCCGCCCAAGGCAAATCCGGCACCGAAATTTTTGCAGGCGCGCTGCAGCAAGCGGGCATGTCTGTTCCGCCCATCATCCAGCAATCCCTCGGCAAAAAACTCTACGATGTCGTCGGTGGCAAGCGTGAGCAATTCAATATCGGCGGCAAATACACCGCCGTTCCAATCCCCGCCGGTTCGCTGATGTTAGAAGACATCAAACTCACCCAAAAACCCGTGCACAAAACCGCCTCGGCGCAATTGTGGGATTTGGGCGACGGCGTCGCCTGCATGGAGCTCACCAGCAAGCAAAACACGTGGGACCCCGAGAACCTGAAAATGGTGCAGCAATTGCCGGATATTGTGCGCAGCAATTTCCGCGCCCTCGTCATCGGCACGGATGCGGAGCATTTCAGCTTCGGTGCCAATATCGGCTACTTCCTCCTTGCCTGCAACACGGCGAGCTGGTGGGCGATTTCCGACATGGTGAAGCAAGGCCAGTCCGGCTTCATGGGCCTAAAATACGCGCCGTTCCCCGTCGTCACCTCGCTCGCGGGCATGGCGCTCGGCGGCGGCTGCGAGCTGCAACTGCATGCGGATGCCGTGCAGGCGCATATGGAATCCTATGTCGGCCTCGTCGAAGCCGGCATCGGCGTCATCCCCGGCTGGGGTGGCTGTAAGGAGATGCTGTTCCGCCACGTTGCCGCCGCTGAAGCCACGCAAAAATCCATCGCTAAAGGCGAGAAACCCGCGCACCTCATGCCCGGCGGGCCGATGCCGGCGCTCAGCAAAGCGTTTGAATATATCTCCACCGCCAAAGTCGCCGGTTCCGCCGCCGAGGCGCAGGATATGCTCATCCTCAACGATAAATCCGGCATCACCATGAACCGCCGCCGCGTGCTGGCGGATGCCAAAGCCCGTGCGCTGAAACTGGCTGAGAATTATCAACCGCCCGAGACACGAACTGTCCGCCTCCCTGGCGAAACCGGCCGCGTCGCGCTGCAGCTCGCCGTCGACAACTACCGCAAATCCGGCAAGGCGACGCCGCATGATGAAGTCGTCTCCATGCACCTCGCCTACGTCCTCACCGGTGGCAATACTGACATCACGCAGGAAGTGAGCGAACAACAACTCCTCGACCTCGAACACGACATGTTTATGGAGCTCTGCAAAACCACCGCCACCCGCGACCGCATCGCGCACATGCTGAACACCAGCAAACCGTTGAGGAATTGATCAATGTCGCTAGAGATCTTGAATATTTTTGAAGTATTTTTTCAGCCTTTTAAGCCATCCAATATAATTAGTTTTTGGCGAGGATTTCTCATAATTACAGCATTTGCTGTTCTTGCGACAATTTTATCTATCTTCGTTGGTATTTGGGGTTTGGCGCTCATTGCACCTGGAGTGCTGATAGCAATGTGGGTGGAAATAAATCGCTGTTTTAAGCCAGAAGAAACAAAAAGCACGGGGAGCTAACTTTATGCCCACCTACACCGCACCGCTGAAAGACTATCAATTCCTCATCAACCATTTCCTGGAGCTCGACAACTATGCCGATGTTCCCGGTTTCGCGGAGGCGCGCGAGTTGGTCACACCGCTGCTGGAGGAATCCGCCAAGCTGTGCGAGGAAGTGCTGTTCCCGCTCAACACCGTCGGCGACAAGCAGGGGCTGAAATATAAGGACGGCAACGTCACCACGCCGGACGGTTTTAAGGAAGCCTACAAAGCCTATGTCGAAGGCGGCTGGCCGACGCTCACCTGGCCGCAGGAATATGGCGGGCAGGGGATGCCGGAATTCTTGAACATGCCGATGCTGGAGATGGTCTGCTCCAGCAACCTCAGCTTCGGCCTCACGCCGGGCCTGACGCATGGGGCGATTCACGCACTGTTGCTCCATGCGACCGACGAACTGAAACAAAAGTTTTTGCCGAAAATGATTTCGGGTGAATGGTCCGGCGTCATGTGCCTCACCGAGCCTGTCGCGGGCACGGATTTAGGCCTCCTCAAAACCCGCGCCGAGCTGCAGGCGGATGGCAGCTATAAAATCACCGGCAACAAAATTTTCATCTCCGCCGGGGAGCAGGATCAGACGGAAAACATCATCCACCTCGTCCTCGCCCGCTTGCCAGATGCACCCAAAGGCAGCAAAGGCATCTCGCTTTTCGTCTGTCCGAAAGTGATGGTGAATGCGGATGGTTCGCTAGGCGAACGCAACGCATTTTCCTGCGCCGGTATCGAACATAAAATGGGCATCCATGCCTCGCCGACCTGTGTGATGAATTACGACGGCGCCACCGGCTGGCTCGTCGGTCAGCCGCATCGCGGCCTGCCTGCGATGTTTACCATGATGAACACCGCACGGCTTTATGTCGGCGTGCAAGGCCTCGGCGTTGGCGAAGCGGCCTACCAAAATGCGCTCGCTTATACGAAGGAACGTCTGCAAGGCCGCGCGCTCACCGGCCCGCAATTCCCCGACAAACCCGCCGACCCCATCACCGTCCACCCCGATGTGCGGCGGATGCTCTACACCATGAAGTGCTTCACCGAAGGCGCCCGCGCGCTTGCGATCTGGACGGCGTGCGAAACCGACATCGCCCATCGCCACCCCGACACAGCGCGGCAGCAGCAGGCGGATGATTTCGTGCAACTCGTCACCCCCATCATGAAATCAACGCTAACGGATGGCGGATTCGAAACCGCCTCTACCGCCATGCAATGTTTCGGCGGTTACGGCTATATCGAGGAATATGGCGCGAGCCAATATCTGCGCGACGCGCGCATCGCGATGATCTACGAAGGCACCAACGGCGTGCAGGCGATGGATTTAGTGGGCCGTAAATTGCCGACCGATACGGGGCGCTACCTCAGCCGCTTCTTCCATCCGGTCGATGCGTTCATCGCCGCCAACCGGAATGATCCCGCGATGGCCGAATTCACCAAACCCCTCAAAGCACATCTCAAATACCTGCAGCAGGCGACGATGTGGATCGGCACCATGGGCTTCGTAAACCCCAACCATGCCGGGGCAGGGGCAGTGGAATATCAGAAGATGTTCTCGCTCGTGCTGTTTGCCTTCATCTGGGCGAAACAGGCCAAGCTCGCGCTGGCGCATATGGGTGAGGATAAGGAGTTCTACGAATCGAAGCTGGCAACCGCCCGCTTCTACTTCGCCAAAATCCTGCCGGGGACGACGAGTTTGCTTGCCTCGATTACGGCGGGTGCAGATCCGGTGATGGCGAAGTCGGATTTTTAGACGGCGAACTTCACCGCCATCAATTGTCACAGAAAGTTCACAAACCGTGGCTCAGGAATTTGCTATGAAGGCGTTACTGTCATCATGCATATGAGGAGGCGGCTATGACCGACACGGCCCTCAATCATCCAGGTCTAAAATTGCTTGGCGAAAATCCCGATATTCAGCTTGCCTATGGGGCGTGTCCGGATTGGGATCGGCCCAGCGGTAGATTTCTGACGTATCAGCGTTGCGTAACACCGGAGGGATTTGGTTACAATATTCCTATTGCTCCCTATGTGCCGGTGCCGCGTTATTATATTCCGCCACCTTATTACTATCACCCTCCTCGTCACTATTACCATCGTCCGGAACCGCCGCACCGTCATCCGGAACCACCACGGCGGCCGCATGGGCGCCATGGGGAGTTGGAGCAGCAGGGGGATGCACCTGCGCTGGTATCAGCACCCTCGGAGATGACCCAAGCGGTGCTTGCCTTGCAGGAAGCAGGCGTTACCCCGGCCGCGATGGCTCGGCCTTCTGCGTTGGTGGCGGGTGTTGGCCGGGCGGCCGATGGGGCCGATCGGGTAAAATTATCATAAAAACAATTGGTTGAAGTATTTTTTTGGCCTTTCACGATTTGGTGATTGTCACACAATCTTCACATTTCTTCCGGGTGGGTTTTGCTATAGTGAATGTGAAAAGCTCTCCTGGCGGCCGTTTTGCTGGGTGGTTTATAAACATTAACGAATTATTTACCGTTGCTACGGTAAGATTAGTAAAAGTTTAGGAGTGTCCTATGAGCGGGTTCGGTGGATGGGTTGGTGCCTTTAGGGATATCGGCAGAATGACCAGTTATGCACGCGGCATCGTGCACAATGCCGATTATGTTATTGTAGGCACCGCGCGCGATGTTGGTCACGCAGCGGGCTTCGGGAATGTCGTTAGTGGTGGTTATAAACAGACTGTACGCTATGATGGTGCGAATGGTGCTGCTGCTAACAGAGCGCAGCTTGCCGAAGGCATCACGGGTGAACAACTAAATGATTTTCGTGCATGGCAAGCGGCGCGTCACGCAGCGGCGGCTGGTCAGCCGGTGCAAGTGGCGCAAGCTGGTCCTGTTGCGCAACCTCAACCTCAGTCACAACCGCAGCCTGGTGCGCCGGTGCCGCTTCATGGTGGCGGACAGCCTAGCCCGCAGCAGCCGGTTACGCAGGAAGCATTGATTCCAGCAGGCAGTGGCGAAGATGCGCATAATTACAATGCGCCGCGCATGCCGCAGCATTTGAAACAGAACCAGGTAAAGGCGCTTCAGGAATTGCTGGCACGTGGTGGTTTCAACCCTGGTGCAGCGGATGAAAAATGGGGGCCGAAAAGCGAAACCGCGTTTGAAGCGGCCGCGGCGAAAGCAGGATTCCCTGATCCGACCAAGTTTGATTTTGCTAACCCAGACCATGTGAGAAAGCTGCAGGGTGCACTGGTTGTGTCGCAAGGCCAAGGTACGGGCGCGCCTGTGCAAACAGCGTGGGGTGCTGCCCCGGTTGCTGGGCAGCAGGTAGTTGGTGCCTATACGAACAGCAATTTTGCTGAAGGGCATTTTGTGGAGTCCCCGCGTGTGTCGGATGCACGTCCGAAGCAATTTGTTGCAGAGCGTGACAGCGGTGGTAGCCGCGCATAAGCGGTATTTAGTTGGTCTTCCTGTTCTAGTTTTGTTACGGTTAGTGGCGTTACCTCTTATCGTGGAGCAGTCGGCTGAATTCTTCTCCTCAAGATACGACCCCCGTCTATAAAGTTGGCGCGGTGATTGTGCGGCGAGTGGCTGGTCAGCCACCTGAGATTTTCATCATTCAACCTAAACCTAAACATTCCGGCGAAGTGCCGCCGTGGGTGTTGCCACGCGGTAGCCGCCAATATTGGGAATGGCAGGGCGATGGGCGAGTTTATACCGATATTCGCGACGCAGCGACGGCGGTGGCGCATGCAGAGCAGCTAGAATCTTTCACCCGCACGCTGCGGCGCGAGATGGAAGAGGAAGCGGGTATTGCGCCGGAGGTGCTCGAGCGCATCCCGGTGCTCGAGTTAGGGGCGATGGATTTCACCTCGCGCACGAAGGGGATTTATCCCATCCAATGGTTTTTGCTGCAGCCGGACGAGGCATGCCAGGCTATGATGGCCAACCACCCACCCGTTGATACGCTGCAAACGCGCTGGGCCGCGGTCGAGCAGATCGAAGCGATGATTGCGGCGGGAGAATTCTCAGCAGGTTATTTGCCAGTGATTGCGCATGCGCTGACGATGGTGGAGTGAGTCCAGCCTCATCTGTTACCTCTCCCTTGGGAGAGGTCTAAATCGGCGCAGACGATTTAGGGTGAGGGCTCTCCTCGGGCATTGGCGGGCCCTCACCCTGCTCGCAAGGGCTCGCAGACCTCTCCCGATGGGAGAGGTGTTAGCTCCACACCAATCCAAACCCACCACGATAAGGGCTGACGCGGGCGGTGAGGTTGCCGGCGAGGAGTGATTCGGCATCGCGCCCGAACACGTCGTAGCGCCAACCATGGCCGATGCTGCTTGCGGCCAAGGTGATTTTGCCGCGCACGATATCTTCCAACTCTTGCTTATCGACCACCAAGCGTGGGACGAGATGCGTGTCCTCGCATTTTTGGCGTAGAAGAAGTTTGAGTTGATCGAAGCAGGCTTCTTGCGCGGCGGGCATGTGACGATCACGCTCGGGCGGGTTGGGCCAATTTTCCTTCGGCGCGGTGCGCGCGGTATTGAGGGCTTCGATCAGTGAGGCCATCGATTCCTTACTCAATTGGCCGGTGATGCCGCGTACATCGGTCAGCGCTTCTACGGTTTGCGGCATTTGGGTGGCGACTTGCACGACCCAATCGTCTTTCAAAACGCGTTGGCGGGGAACGTCTTTCTTAGCGGCCATTTCTTCACGCCAGGCAGCCGCAGCGCGCAGCAATTGCAGCACCAGCGGTGAGCGGGTTTTGGCTTTCAGTCGCATCCAAGCACGGTTAGCATCGACGCGGTATTGGCTGATGTTGGTGATGGCTTCCATCTCCTCGGCGATCCAGGGGCTGCGGCCTTCCTGTTCGATTTTTTCTTTGAGTTTGTCGTAGACCACGCGCAGATGGATCACATCATCAAGCGCGTAGACGAGTTGGCGGTCGCTGAGGGGGCGGCGGGCCCAATCGGTAAAGCGTGACGCTTTGTCGAGGCTCGCGCCCACGAGTTCGCGCACGAGGGTTTCGTAGCTCACCGATTCGCCGAAACCGCACACCATGGCGGCGATTTGGGTATCATAGAGTGGGTAGGGAACGCGGCCGGAATCATGGACGAAAATTTCGATATCCTGCTTGGCGGCATGGAAGACTTTGATCAGCGACTCGTTGGCAAATGCATCGTAAAGCGGCGTGAGGTCGATATCCGGATTGGCGATGGGGTCGATGGCGACGGCTTCCGTACTGGTCGCCACTTGCATGAGGCATAGCTGGGGGAAATAGGTGCGTTCGCGGATAAACTCAGTATCGACAGTGATGAACTGTTCGTCGCCAAAACTGGCACAAAATTGAGCTAAATCAATGGAATCAGTGATAATGCGGGTTTTCATAGGCCCGTTACTACAGCAGTCCGCCCAAGGGGGGCAAGGGCTATGATGAGGATGTGGGTAGGCTCATCATTAAAAGTTAATCGTATTTTAATCATCTTTGGATAACGTAATCGGTGTAAATGCGGAAAAATCGTGCCGGATTGGTAGGTTATGGCTGACGATGAGCAACAGGCGAAAGAATGGGCTGCGCGGCTAACTGCTGCAGGTCAGCCGCAT
>JBGAJE010000149.1:0-4014 GCA_044225085.1 Rickettsiales bacterium
CACCGGCCACGCGCAGGGGATGGCGATTGTCACCGTTGAAGGCATCACCAAGCGTGAGCAAGCGGAACTACTCCGCGGCAAAAAAATCGGCATCGCACGCGATGCAATGCCCGAACTCGTCAATCCCAATAAATTTTACATCCACGACCTCATCGGTATGGAAGTAATCGACGATGCAGGTAGCCTATTCGGCACCGTGCGTGATGTCGCTAATTACGGCGCCGGCGATATTCTCGACATTACTCGCCCCACCGGCAAGCACGAGATGTATGCCTTCACCCACGCCAATTTCCCAAGGATCGATCAAACAGCCCGCCGCATCACCATTCATCCGCCGGAGATTCTTGGTTCTGAGGCAGAGGAAGAAGCTTTATGATCTGGCAAGCCACCATCATTACGTTAATGCCGGAAATGTATCCCGGCCCGCTTGGCCACTCGCTTGTCGGCGATGCATTGGCGCGCAGCCTATGGAAACTCAACCTCATCAACCTCCGCGATTATGGCATCGGCCCGCACCAAAAAGTGGATGACACGCCCTATGGCGGCGGCGCAGGCATGGTAATGAAACCCGATGTGGTCAGCGGCGCCATCACCGCCGCGAAGGAACAATCACCGCAAGCACAACTTATCCACTTCACCCCACGTGGTGAACCGTTGCGTCAATCCATCTTGCGCGAGCTAATTCAAACACCGCTAATTCTCCTTTGCGGTCGCTACGAGGCGATCGATCAACGCGCGCTCGACAAACATGCGCCACGCGAAATTTCGCTGGGCGATTTTGTGCTTACTGGCGGCGACATCCCCGCCATGGCTTTACTTGATGGTTGCGTGCGGCTACTCTCTGGTGTCATCGGCAAAGAAGCGAGTTTGGGTGAAGAAAGCTTCGGCGATGGCGATTACGCCGATCTGCTCGAATATCCCCATTATACCAAACCACCGGAATGGGAAGGCCATGCCGTGCCACCCGTGCTGCTTTCCGGCCACCATGCCGATATCGCAAAATGGCGACTCGCCCAAGCTGAGCACATCACTAAAGCTCGGCGGCCCGATCTATGGGCAAAGCGGAAACGCTAATCAAAAAAAGCTGAACGCAAGCCAGCCGGGGATTAATCCACCGTCACCACTTTCACCTGCATATCGCGAATCGGCCTCGCCATCGGGCGATAACTCGAACGCGGTGATGCCTGCGCAACGGAACTCGTTCCCGGACGCGTAGCATGAGCACCTTGCACGCCTGTCGGTGGCGTCAATACCGTCATCGGGTCGATCTTCGCGCCGTTCATGCTGAGGCGGTAATCGAGATGCGCACCCGTCGTCCGTCCCGTCGCCCCCACCGCGCCAATCACTTGGCCAGGGTTCACATGTTGCCCCTCACTCACACTCTGCGCGCTTAAATGCCCATAATGGCTTTCAATACCGTCCGTATGCAGCAAGGTGATGTATTTCCCGTAATTCGCATCTTCATCCACTTTCATAACAGTTGCTTCCGCCGTCGCAAGCACCGGCGTGCCAGCAGGCGCTGAAATATCGATGCCCCCATGAAACTCAGGACGCCCATTAATCGGATCGCTCCGCATCCCATAATCAGAACTAATTTGCTGAGCCGCCCCAGCATCCACCGGCCATTTCTGCTTGCTAGTGCTGATGATCTGCCCGCCCGCGCCGCCGCTCAGCGCATCATGGAAGGATTTCAATACACCACTCCCAGAGCTATTAAATAGCGACAATACCGGATCACCATCCGCGCTACTGCTGACTTCTTCACTATCAGGCTCCGTCGGCACAGCGACCACATGTGGCCCATCCGTATTCGATACCGCGGTCGCCGTCTTCGGCTTCTCGACCGCCTTCGAACTATCCGTCACAGCAAGAGGCACCTGAATCGTCGGTGCGACAAGCGAGCGCTGTAGCGGGATAACTGCATCACGCGTACGATCAATACGCATGAACCCACTACTCATTGCTGTACGATCCGAGCGTGTGACAGGTTGATTATTCCGCGCCCGCGCATGTGCCGTCCCATCCCGCTCGGAATCAAGCGACATAAACCGCCGCGGCTCTCCATTATTGTCAGCAACCTGGACCACTTCCGCCGCCTGCGCCACGTGCGCCGACAACATCAACAATCCAACGATCAGACAACGCTGCACAATGTTCCCTTTCATGCGACTGAATCACGCGCTATAGTATTAATGAAATAGAGCAAGCCGCATGCCATACTTTGTTGCAAGAAGTATGCACCAAGAGGGGAATTTTATCCACAAACAATTGTCATCCATATTTACTTTGACTACTAAATGTAGTCTATAGGAGAGAGTAATCTATGCGTAGTATTACATCTCGACTTGGGCAAATCACGATGCGTCGTTCTTTCAGCCGGTTACCTGCCCTTCTACTCTGCACCACTGCAGCCTTTGGCGGTGTTTTCACGGTCGCCTCCAGCGCCTTCGCTGCCTTCGACCCGAATGCCGATTCCACCACCAGCCTGCCCGACACCGCCGTACTCTATGACGGTGCACCCAGCAATAATCGCCAGATTCGCCCGCTTTATCCTGAGCGCGTTGGCGCACCACTAATTCCGATCACCCCGCCTGCAACATTCGTTCCTGCGCCCGCCGCACCAACGGCATTGCCTGCGGCCACCATACAGCCAATCTCGCCACCCGCACCTATCGCGGCCACTACGACGACGACACTTCCGGCACCCACCATCACCTCTCAGCAATCGCCGGTCGCTTACCAGCCCACTATTTCAGCACCGCCCATTACCGCTTACACACCTCCTACCACACCTGCACCGCAGGAGGGCTTCATCGCGCCTGCCCCCGTATTTGCGACACAAACACCAACGATCATTGCTCCGCCAGCGCCTGCAACGTCAGCGATGGCTGCTGCACCAACCCCAGCTCCCACAGCCCAACCGCTCTCTAGCCAAACCCAAGCCATCCTGAGCCACATTCCATCGCGGATGGATACAAAGCCGGTTAAACCCACAACGCACCTCGCCGTGAACCGTGTGAGCCCCAACATCAAAACCGGCCTTGGCAAAGACCCAAAAGATGCATCTTATGATGCCGCGGGCATCAGCATCAAAGTCCGTCGCCCAGGCCTGGATACGAACTTCGAGCTGAATCGCGCCTACACGGCCCTCATGGGTGGCGATACCGAATCCGCGATCAGCATTTACAAAGATGTTATAAATGCCGATCCTGGTAATCAAGATGCGCTTTTCAGCCTCGCCACCATCTACCAACGCATCGGCGAGCTGGATAAAGCTCGTCCACTCTATGGCGCACTATTCAAAATCAATCCCAACCACCGCGAGGGCTTAAATAACTTCCTCGCCATGGTCAGCGAAGAGTCGCCGCAGGAAGCGCTCGCTGAGCTTGAGCGCCTCGAAGAACGCAACCCCGATTTCAGCCCCATTCCCGCGCAAGAGGCCATTGTCCTCAATAAACTAGGCTACATGAACGAATCGCGCGATAAAATGCTCCGCGCCATTGAACTGGCGCCCGATAACCTAACTTACAAATATAATCTGGCCGTCATGCTTGATACCCGTGGCGACTATGCCAATGCAGGCCCCATTTACCAACAACTCATTAAAGCATCGCTCGAGGGTGAAAAACTCCCCGTCAGCACCGAAGTAATGCAAAAACGCTTAAATTTCATCACCGCCACAGCCGCGCAAACCCAGGCAAACGGGGGCTAAAACCGCAAAGAGCAGGCTATTAACGAAGTTTTTACCGAATTTGGCGTACATTACCAATATTCAATAAACTGAGTGCCACATGGAAATCACCGACCTGCTCATTGCGACGCATAAGAACAAGGCATCCGACCTTCACTTATCGACACGCAACCCACCGATCATGCGCCTCCATGGCGACATGCTGCCGCTCGACATGCCAAATCTGGACGCCGACGGCGTGAAACAAATGATCTATTCGATCATGACCGAACATCAGCGCACTGAATTCGAGCGCGAGCTTGAACTCGATTTTTCGATCTCCT
>JBGAJE010000150.1:0-4543 GCA_044225085.1 Rickettsiales bacterium
CCCAATACTGACCTTAATCTCCACCCGCGCTTTGCGATTGCTATGCGTCCAGCTGATCACGCGCTGACTAATAAATTCCTCATTTGGGATCAGCATCTCCCGCCCGTCCGGCAGCTCAAGCAGCGTATAGCGTGCATATGTTTGGCGGATAAAACCTGTCGTGCCATCGGCAAGCTCGATCAGATCATCCACCTCCACCGATTTCTCAAACAGCAAAATAATGCCGCTAATGAAGTTCGAAGCAATTTTTTGCAGCCCAAACCCAAGCCCCACACCCAGCGCTCCGCCGAATACGCTCAGCGCGGTGAGGTTGATCCCCAATAATTGAATGCCGATTAAGAAGATGAAGCTATAAAGCACAAACTGCACGATCTTAAGAATCAGCACCCTGTTGCTCGCCCGCACGCTGATCCGCCGCAAACGACGATCCGTCGTGTGGACCAGGAAACTCGCGATCCACTGCATCACCACCACGGCCATAATGCCTTTAATGATGAGGTAAACGTTAAACTGCATGCTGCCGATATTAAATTTCACCTGCGACAGCGCATCCACCGCTACATCCCACAAGCCAAAGAGATGCAGTAACGTCAGCGGAATAATCACCAGCGCGATAAACCATCCCGCCGTGCGCTTGGTGCTCATCATCACCACAACTTGAATGGCAAACCATGCCACCGTTAGCTTCACCACAAACGGCAGGATCGAAATCGCCATATCCATCGCCTTGAACACGGCCATGGCCAATAAACTGAACAAAATCGCAAGGAGAGGGCTCAGCAGCGGTGCGGTAAAGTCGATGAGCTTAATACCCATCGTCGTGTGCGGACGACTATCAATATAGCGATTAACCCGAATCCCGATCAGCAACGCCAAAAGCGGCACCAAAATAGCGCAAAGTATCTCTTCTACCGTCGCTGCATCCAGCCGCGCATTGGCATGAACAACCACCGTATTCAGTGCTTCATTTTGTAGTGGTGTAATCTCCATAGCCAACAAAAACAGGCCCCAACGATATAAAAATTGTGAGTTATTCGCCACACCATAACTCGCGGATGCAGCTTGTAAAGCCCTGAGGATGAATAATTGGTTGCAGTGCACAGCCTAAATGTATTCACTCGCACCCATAAGTTGGAATGCAGGAATAATAAGAACGGCGAGGGACCACCCTTGCCTTAACGCACTATTTTATGAGGAGTTGTTTATGAATTTTTTGAAACGATATGGATTGGCTGCCTTGTCGGCCGCGCTGATGGCGAGCCCCGCCTTCGCCGCCGCTGCCCCAAAGGTAGATAGTGGTAACACTGCGTGGCTGCTTCTTTCTTCCGCGCTTGTAATGTTGATGACCCCCGGCCTCGCTTTCTTCTACGGCGGGATGGTGCATCGTAAGAACGTGGTCTCGACCTTGCTGCAAAACTATGTGGCACTTGCCATCGTGGGGATTGCGTGGGTTGTCGTCGGCTATAGCTTAGTCTTCACCGAATCGACGCCTTATATCGGCAGCACCGTCAACGTGATGCTGAAAGGGCTTGAGACGAGCCTTTACGCGGATACGGGCATCCCAAGCCTCGCATTTGTGGCGTTCCAGATGATGTTCGCCATCATTACCCCGGCCCTGATTACGGGTGCTTTCGCAGAGCGCGTAAACTTTAAAGCCTGGCTACTTATCATGTTGCTCTGGAGCTTGATTGTATACGTTCCTGTGGCGCATTGGGTCTGGGGCCCAGGCGGTTGGATCGCAGTAAAAGGCGGTCTCGATTTCGCCGGTGGTCTCGTGGTGCATATCACGGCTGGTTTCTCGGCATTGGCGTGCGGCCTTCTCTTTGGTCGCCGCAATGTGTCGGAAGCCCCGACTCCGAACGATGTGCCGATGATCATGCTCGGTGCTGCACTGCTGTGGTTCGGTTGGTTCGGCTTTAACGCTGGTTCAGCAGTGACCTCGGGCGCGCTTGCATCCTATGCGTTCATGAACACCTTCCTTGGTGCGGCTGCTGCCTTCGTTGCCTGGATGTTCCTTGATTGGAGCGTAACCGGTAAGCCGACAGCGGTTGGTTCCTCGATTGGGATCGTGGTGGGCCTCGTTGCTATCACCCCGGCTGCTGGGTTCGTGGATCTGAAAGCTGCCCTCATCATCGGCGTCGTTGCCGCGATCGTGTGCTTCTTCGTGGCTCGTGCCGTGAAGAAAATCACCCATCTCGATGACGCACTCGACGTATTCGCTTGCCATGGTATCGGCGGCGTCTGCGGCGCGATCATGACGGGTCTTTATGCCAACAAAGCCGTCAACTCTGCCGTCACGGTCGAAGGTTACTTCGTCTCCGGTGAAACGGGAACCTTTATGGCGAACTTGATCGGGGTCGTTGCTGTCGCAGCATTCTCGTTCTTCGTAACCTACATCATCGTTAAGGTCGTCAACATCTTCATACCGATTCGCGTCGGTACAGATGCGGAAGGCCATGGCCTGGATCACTCGCAACATGGCGAATTCGCCCGTGTGAACCAAAGCCGCAAGTAACAGCTAAGGAACGGGCCCAAGAGCCTGACCCAACCACTCAAGCCCGCCGCGTCAAACCGGCGGGCTTTTTATTTTCGGTGGTGCTTACTCAAATAAAGCAAAGCGGTGCTACCACTTAAAACCAGCTAATGTTGATAACAAATAAAGAGGGAAGTGCCAACAGCGCAGGGCTTGGCCACCCGAACAAACAGTTCTGCAAAAGCAGTAACGGAAAGCTTTAGATTAATAACCCGTACGCGTGATCACACCATACCACCCAAGCCCATCATATTCCTGGTACCCAATCGTCCGCGCGAAAGCGACCAAGGTTACCATTGGGGTCAATGTAACAGCCCTTCGTTTGGCCGCTGCTTTGCAGTGTAAAGGTCTGCAGTAACCGCTGATTGTCACTCGAAGCGATAATGCGGTGATTCGCATCAGGCAACATTACGGTCGAAGTTTGCCATTCGTCGGGTGAAAAGTTGGCTCATCCCTCACAATCGTACGCTTGGTCTTCCCAATCGAAATAAACCCCCAGTACCCCAAGCGTCTGCCCGCGCAAATCACCCCCGCGGCGCACGCCTGGCCGAATAAACCGCCATGAGCCGGTCGTTATGAAGTGGGCAGTGGTAAATATCGTCCACCACGTATTCGTCCCCACTCTGCGCACGAGGGCTTTGCGGAACCAGGGTGTATTCGTAACGCTCGCCCCAAGCACCGACGGGTATTTGCTCGGCTGTGAAGAGGCGACGATATTTCCATGCGCATCCGCCAACACCAAATCACCATACACCGAATAAAACCGGTTAATAATGCCCAGCCGGTCAATCGCATGTTTGCCGCTTGCCTCGCTGAAATTCTGGAGGCAATTGTAAAACGCCTCATCGGTTGCCCACCAGCGGCAATCCGCCGTGCGCTCATAGAGGTTCCGCACAATAAGCTGCACCAATGTCTGAGCCATTTCAAAGTAACGTGTCTGCTCGGCGCGCGTAAATTCATTAGAAAGTTCAGAGGTTTGTTTTTGAACTTTCTCCAAAAACACCGTGCGTAGTTCTTTCGAATTATTAGCCGCCTGTTGGGCCAAATTCTTCACTTCCTGCGCGACCACCGAGAATCCACGCCCAGCTTCACCCGCCCGCGCCGCCTCAATCGTCGCATTCAATGCCAGCAAGTTAGTGCGACTGGCAATCGACTCATTCGTGCGCGCGAATTTATGGACTTCCGACTGAATATTGCTGACAATAGCCTCAATCGCGTTCGACCGCATGACATCCCCTCGTATTTTTATGATGCCATAACTATGAACACGCCGCTGATCAATTTCAACTAACAAGTTATTGCAACGCAGTAATGATGCCATTTCTTTACTTGCTGGTATCAATTCCCTACAGTAGCGTTACTTGAGAGACTCAAAGGTGACGATGATCCGCTTCGATAACCATGCCTTCAAAGGCCTTGATGACGCGCTGAAACAGCTCTTCGCCCTACTGCGTTCCATGGCAGAGGGGATCGAACAACTCGTGCAGATGATGCCTGCCTCCTTAGAGGCCGCCGACCAAGCCGCGTTCGCCCGCGCCAAGGAGATCGACAAAACCATCAATGAAGCCGAGCTCCAAGCTGACGAACTTGTCGCGGATATCATCAATAAATTCACCATCATGGGCGAGGACTTGCGCTACACGCTTGCCGCGATCAAAATCGCGGGCACGCTCGAGCGCGCGGCGGATAAGGTAAAAAACTGCATCAAGCGCCTCACCAAAATCAGCCACCCTATGGCCGCGCCCGTAAAAACCGAACTCGCTGCCGGGATGAATGCACTGCGCCATATGATCCCCCTCTCGCTCACCCAGCTCATTGATTACAAGCCGGAGGCAGTGAAAGAGCTTCTCCAGCACGGTGCCGCCGTGCAGCAGGCATACCGCAATATTTTATTGCAACTCCAAGGCAAAACCGTGTCGGCGGATGATATGACGCATATTCTTCTCGTCGCCAAAAATCTGGAGCAAGCATCCGACATGGCGGTGGAAATCATGAAAATTAGCCACTACG
>JBGAJE010000151.1:0-3902 GCA_044225085.1 Rickettsiales bacterium
GGGCCATAACGACTTCCTCCAGCGACGTATTCCCCGCGCGTTCGCCGATGCCGTTGATGGTGCATTCGATTTGCCGAGCACCGGCCTGAACGGCGGCGAGTGAGTTGGCGGTGGCGAGGCCGAGATCGTTCTGGCCATGGAAGCTGAAGGTGGCTTTTTGTGCGCCGACGGCGCGGCTCATGACTTCCTTGAACATATGGGCGATGGTTTCCGGCGTGCCGTAGCCGACGGTATCCGGCAGATTGATGGTGGTGGCGCCGGAGGCAATCGCGACTTCGACCGCTTTCACGAGATAATCAATCTCTGTCCGCGTCGCATCCATCGCGCTCCACTCGACATCGTCCGTAAAGCTGCGCGCTAAGGTGACGGCGTTTTTGATCACGTCGAGCGCTTGATCCTGCGAGATTTTGAATTGGTGGGTGAGGTGAATTTCACTCGTGCTCATGAATGTGTGGATGCGTTTACGCTTGGCGGGCTTGAGTGCCTCGGCGGCGCGGCGGATGTCGGCTTCCTTCGCGCGGGCGAGTGAACAGATGATGGCATTTTTCGCCACTTCCGCAATCGCGCGGACGGATTCGAAATCGCCGTCGGAGGCCATGGCGAACCCGGCCTCGATCACATCCACGCCCATGCCATCGAGCACTTCGGCGACGAGGAGCTTCTCCTCCCGCGTCATGCTCATGCCCGGCGATTGTTCGCCGTCGCGCAGTGTGGTGTCGAAAATCGTGATGCGGTTGTTGGTCATACAATTCTCACAAAGTAATTATCCCAAAAATAGATCCCGCTATAAAAAAAGTAAACGACAGTACCATTAAAGAGTGAAAAATGCGTTTGCCTTTTTTGCTAAATCCATAATCAGTAAGTTCATTGTATTGAATCCTATTTTCCAAATAACTTACATACTGCGCATAGAAATGTCCTGGGGTGTCACCTAACACCTTTGTATATACGAACAACAAGCCCGAAGCTGATGCGATGCCCGATAAAAATAAAAAGAACGTTATCTTAATTAGTAAAATGCAAACGCCGTGATTCATTAAACCGTCCAGTGCAGAACCTAGAACTACTAAAGCTGCACCGTTAGCTAGTATAAGTGATTTAATGAGGTTTTCTTCGAAACGATGCGAATGCTCTAATTTTGATAAAACAATTTCTTTGCGAAGCTCTATGAATGCCAGAACCTTCGCTTCATTTATCGTATCTTGAGTATCCGGCACTCCTAATTCTTCGCCTTATCAACCAGCTTATTCTTCGCAATCCACGGCATCATGTCGCGCATTTTTTTGCCGGTTTGTTCGATCGGCAGTTTGCTCGACTCTTCGCGCCACTTTTCCAAGTTATGCGCACCTTGGGTTGCACGGTCGCCCATGAATTCCTTGGTGAACTTGCCCGATTGAATATCCGCGAGGATGCGCTTCATTTCCTTTTTCGTCTCCGCGGTGATGATGCGCGGGCCAGCGGTGTAATCGCCATATTCGGCGGTGTTGCTGATGCTGTAGCGCATGTTGGCTATGCCGCCTTCGTAGATGAGATCGACAATGAGCTTCATTTCGTGCAGGCATTCAAAATAGGCCATTTCCGGCGGATAACCGGCTTCAACCAGCGTTTCGAACCCAGCGTTGATGAGGGCGGTGACGCCGCCGCAGAGCACGGCTTGTTCGCCGAAGAGGTCGGTTTCGCACTCGTCCTTGAAGGTGGTTTCGATGATGCCGGAGCGGCCACCGCCTACCGCGCTTGCGTAGCTGAGTGCCAGCTTTTTCGCGTTGCCGGATTTATCCTGCGCGATGGCGATGAGGCAGGGGACGCCGCCGCCTTTTTGATATTCGCCGCGCACCGTGTGGCCGGGGCCTTTGGGGGCGATCATCACCACGTCGAGATCGGCGCGGGGCTTGATGAGGCCGAAATGAATGTTGAGGCCATGGGCGAAGGCGAGCGTCGCACCTTGCTTGAGGTTGTCGGCCAGGTCCTTTTCATAGAGCTCAGCCTGCAGCTCATCCGGGGTCAGGATCATCACCACGTCAGCCCATTTAGCAGCGTCTTTCGGGTTCATCACTTCGAAGCCGGCGGCTTTCGCTTTCTCGGCGGTTTTGGAGCCATCGCGGAGCGCAATGCGCACGTTTTTCGCGCCGGAATCCTTCAAGTTCAGCGCATGCGCGTGGCCTTGGCTGCCATAGCCCACGACGACGACGTTTTTGCCTTGGATGAGCGAAACATCGCAATCCTTGTCATAATAAACGTTCAGGCTTGAATCGGTCGATTTCATTTGCGCGGCGGTCTGGGCCATAGGGGTCTCCTTCAGTTTGGCCAAGCCTTTTAGCGCCCGCATCGGCGCTTGCCAAGGGGTTTATGGGGGAAAATGCTCGAAATTTAGGCGAGTAGCGAGGTGGTGGGCGTGTCGCTTATGTTGCTCGTGGCGCTGGGGGCGCCCCCAGTATCTGCGCTTAGGCTGATATCGGCTTGGGTATATTGCATACTTAGGGCGGTGATTTGGAGGCTGATGGTTTCGGTGGTTTCGTGCTTGTCGCCGAGTTTTTCGCGCTCTTCCCAGTACATGTCTTCGAGCTCTTTAAAGGTGTGAGTGCGGTAGGCGCCGACGGGGCGGCTCGCTTCCATCAGCTTGGCGACGGCGATGACGTCGCGGATGAGTTTTGGGTCGCCGCCGGCGAAATGGTCGATGGTGGCGATGGTATCGACCAAGATACGTTTTTCGCCATCGGTCAGCTGAGAGGAATTGGCGAGGTAATTGATGGCCCAGCGAGCCATGGGGCTCATGTCGTTGGTTTGGGTGATGGAAATGGTCGCCTGCAGCGAGATATAAGACGCGCTGAAGGACGCATAAGACGCACGCGCGAAGGCCGCGGCGGGTGCTGCTACTTGCATGTTCTAGCTCCGTGCTACGTGCACTGTTTTACAAGCTGAATTCTAACATATATTACAGTGATAGGCAAGGGAACAGCGGGCAGACAGAAACTATTAACTTCTTAGAAATGTTATCTAAAAACAATTTCCAAGCTTCGCATCATTACTTTTTTACCACTATTTACTTGTTTAAAAAGGGGGCCAGTAAAAAAGTTCGATTTTACTTTATTGTCTACTTTAGGAATTTGGCATGAGGCAATAAATTCGCCCAATGCGTTAATCGCATAAGTACAAGGTCGAACCGTTGAGCGGTTATTCTTGTGGCCTAAAAAACTTATATATGTGTGAAGTTTATCGGGCTTCGTGGCAGAATTTGGGAATAGTGTAGTCATTCCTGCTAAATATGACGGATGTGAAGCCATCGCAAAAACTCTGTCCTCTTCTTCTCTCCACTCTTCATCTATATCAATGTTAGAGCCCAATGCCTTATTCAAGGATGTTCTAATAACTTTCTTGGCTTTTCCTTTTGCTACATTTTGATGCCAAAAATGGTTAGATTGCTGAGGGTCTCGGGTTTTTAGAAACTCGTCGCTTAACTCCGGTTTCGCCCAAATTAACAAAGCGACATCGACATACTCCCTTAAACACCGAACTAACTGCCGTGCTGGTACATCATGTCCATCTTCAAGCGCTCGCAGCAAACTTAAGGCGATTGAGATAATAGAAGCGCTTATAGATAAATAGCATTTTTCGACATCGCTAATTTTGTATCGCTTGCGATTATCGGGGAGCTTCACTTGAAGTAAAAAGTTATAAGATACTATCCAGCTGATTAGCTCTTTGAAAATAATGAGCCAATTTTTTAGTTCATTTTTTATATCTTTAGGAAGTATATCCTCGGTCTGTTGCAGCCATTGCTCTAGTCGCATTCCCTTTCGGCCGCCAACGCGACGCCATTGCTCATTCAAGATTTTAGCAATGGACTTCAAATTCCCTTTTTCCCCCGCGCCACGGCGGCGACGCCGGTGCGGCAGACTTCGACT
>JBGAJE010000152.1:0-3871 GCA_044225085.1 Rickettsiales bacterium
GTTTTATAATGTAATTCCGCGTTCAAATGAAATTGCACAAACACATAATCCGCCGGATTAGTGGAAGCGTGCGCTGCTGGATATTGTGCATTGAGTGCTACAAGCGCTGTTCGAAAATTTTCTTCGGTAATCGCAAATTTGAACAGCCTCCAGCCTTTCCATGGCGTACCTGTCTGCATAGCAGAACCCGGCAACATTGTCAGCCAAGGGTTATTTGGCGCGATCGCGCTATTCACCATAATGCTGTGCGAATCTTCATCAAAGGCCACGTGCCCCGGACCTCTCGGCTCATGACCATTGAAAAATAGATTGGCGCCATAACTAATTTTTGTGCCGCTCGTTTTATCGATAAATTGGAGGTCGGCGCTGGCATGTGTGGTGTTTCCCTTGCCTTCACCATTCCTCGCCGTCGGAATTTGTACTTCAAGCGCAGTCACGACCGCTTTGCCAGGTTGTGCGAAGGGACTCATCTGCGCTTCTTTAGGAATTCTATATTGCGGTGTAATCATCATTTTATCTTTGTGTGAACGATTGGTGAGGTCTGCCGAATTGATGTAAGCGCCGACTGTATCCCCATCGATTTGTACGGTGCTTGCGCCAGGAGCATCCCGAAATGCGGCCTGATGCTCCGCCAAAGGCTCGGAAGGATAAAAGCCAGTTTTGTCGCCAGCGGCCCAACGGGTGGGCACTAATAAGCCATCGGATCGACCGGGATTCGCTTGCCATAAAACCAAGCTGAACGCGCCCCTCGGTGGAGGTTGGCGAGTCGCCGCCTGGGGAATATAGAAATTGTTGCTTACACCCGCCAATGGTGTTTGCTCGAATAGGGTAACGGGCGATTGGGCAGCATAGACGCTTGGACCCAAAAGCATGGCTGTTATAGAAACAATGAGGGCTAGCAGTTGTTTGTACATCGTCACTCTCCTAAACCGGTTGATGAAGACTTGATGAATTTCGCGTCTTGTTTTGCTGAATCTTGGGGTTGATTAGCACTTTTTTGATTCTTATCCTATCTAGTATTGGCTAGTTTTCTCTTCGTTTGATACAATTTACAATATGGTGGTTTTTCGCGTGATATCGAATTTATTACGGATGGCGTTGGGGCTGATTTTTTTGCCGCTGCGGTTGCTTGGGATTCCGCTTGCCATTTTGATGGTACCAGTTCGGATTATTATGCATAACTTCGTGCTGATCGCGGTGGTGATTATTGCGATCCTTGTTTATCGCTCCTGCACGGACCCGTATGTGGGTGGTAGCAAACCGGGGATGATTAGCACACCCAAGCAAGCAAAGAATCGCGGCAATGGGCCGATTGTGATCGACCCGGTCACAAAGCAAGAAGATGGCGACAGTGCTTTTGCGACGGATGTCTATGCCACGATGAGCGATGAAGAGCGGGCTTATTATAGCCATATGTTCTACACCACCATGAGCACCTTGCCGGATGGCCAGACGCACGAATGGACGGATTATAACATTGCGGGCTCGTTGCGGCCGGAAGACACGTTTAGCAATAATGTTGGGGTGCGGTGTCGCCATTTCAGTGAAGCACTAAAGGTGCATGAAGTGCAGCAAACTTTGACGGGGATTGCCTGCGATAATGGTGGCGGGAAGTGGTGCAAGTTGAAATCCACCTCAACGCCGGGGTGTAACCTTGGCCAGCCCGCACGCGGGTTTTTGGATAGTATCGGCGATTCGGTGAAAGATTTGTTCTAGAGCAAGCTGCGCGCTTGCTCGATGATGACATCGAACATTGTTTGGGTCAGCCGGCCGGTTTGCACATTGTAGCGCGACGTGTGGTAACTATCGAGCAACGTGCCATGCCAAATAGGGGTGTCGATTTCGTGCGTGGCGCCGTGACCGAATTTGTAGCTCGATTGTTTCAGCTTGAATGTACGTAGCACGGATTGGTGTGAGGTAAGTCCGAGGGAAACGATCACTTTGACGCGTTTCATAGCGCTTAGTTCTTGGATGAGAAATTGGTTGCAGGTTTTCTCTTCCTCGGGGGTTGGTTTGTTGGCGGGCGGCACGCAACGGATAGCATTGGTGATGCGGGCGTTGATAAGGGTGAAGCCATCGTCCGGCCGGGCTTTATATTCGCCTTGAGCGAAGCCGAATTTAGCGAGGGAATGGTAGAGAATTTGCCCCGCAAAGTCACCGGTGAAGGGGCGACCGGTGGCGTTGGCGCCTTTGAGGCCGGGGGCGAGGCCGACGATAAGGAGCTGAGCATCCAGCCCGCCAAAAGGGGGAACGGCGCCGTTATAAAAGCTTGGGTAAGCCTTTTGGTTCGCCTCGCGGAAGGCGACGAGGCGTGGGCAGAGGGGGCAATTGGCTGGTGGGGGTGTGAACTCCATATGGCGTATCAACCATGTAACATGCATGGGCGCAAGGGCTTGAGTGCGCTATCTTATTGTTAATTCGTTTTCCGTGAGTGGTACAATATGCTAATCTTAGGGAAAATATGGGGATAGCCATGCAGCGTGCGGGGAACGGGTTTACTTTACTAGAGGTGGCGATTGTGCTGACGGTGGTTGCGCTGCTTGTTGGAGGCATTTTTGCCGGACAGAGTGTTATCCAAGCGGGCAAAATACGCGACACAATTGCACAAATCACGCAATTTGGTCAGAGCGTCACGGCGTTCAAAGACAAGTACGACGCGCTACCGGGCGATATGCCAAATGCCACGTCTTATTGGGCGAAGGATGCTTCGTGCGGCGGCGTGGCGGGTGTGGTCGGCACATGCGATGGAAACGGGAATGGCAAAGTCGAGGTCACTGATCCCGGAGGAGTATGTGCGGTTTATGCTAATCTCGAGGAGCCGGATTGCGCGCTATTCACGGGGGAGCGTAGTCAGCTTTTTATTCAGCTGGGCCTGGCAGGGCTTGGGCCTACTTATGATGGGTCGGCAGTATTGGGTAAGGGATATCCCGCGATTAAGCTTCACCCCACGATGGGGATGTTTGTATCGGGCCCATGGACCAATAATACGGGCAGCAGCAATATGGGGACGGATTTATACGCCAAAGACCGACTTTATTTGGCGATGATTGTTTGCAACCCATCAATGTTTAATGTTGGCTCCACTTTCAATGATTGCGCTATTTTTACGGGTAAAGAAGCTTGGAATATCGACGTAAAGCTTGATGACGGCAACCCGAAGAGCGGCGCAGTGCTTGGAACGAGTTTTGGTCCTCCTGGTTCTCCTATATGCTCAAGTGCAACAGGTACGGGGTACAATGTCACGATGACGGCTCCAGTTTGCAACATGCTTTATAGCTTGCAGTTTTAAGCATACTCCCTGGTTATATTAAAAATACGTAACCTCCCTCCTTGACACCCTTTTATGGGGGGCCTATATGCTGCACGCAACAATGCGGTTGCCGCAGAAATCCTAGAGATTTTTAACTTTACGGCGGCAGCAGCGTCGATGACATTTTGAAGGAGGAAATAACTATGACATCCATTCGACCATTACATGACCGAATTCTCGCCCGCCGTTTGGAAGGCGAAGAGAAAACCGCCGGTGGGATCATTATTCCGGATACGGCGAAAGAGAAGCCTATCCAAGCCGAAGTACTGGCTGTTGGCCCTGGCGCACGTGATGATTCCGGCCGCATCGTGCCGATGGAAGTGCGCGTTGGCGACATCGTGATGTTCACCAAATGGGGTGGCACGGAAGTGAAAGTTGACGGCGAAGACCTGATCGTCCTCAAGGAATCGGACGTGATCGGAATCGTTGATAAAAAAGCATCCAAAAAAGCGGCGTAAGCGCCTTAACCACACATTTCTAAGGAGTAAACTATGGCTAAACAAATTCGTTTCGGCACCAGCGCGCGTGATCAGATCTTGATCGGTGCGAACATTCTGGCCG
>JBGAJE010000153.1:0-3852 GCA_044225085.1 Rickettsiales bacterium
GGTGCCTCGGGCAGTTTGCTCGCGACGGATGCTAAACGCGGCTAATGGCGGCGGCGAGCACATCCGCTTCGACGACGGGACTCAGTATCCACCGGTTCATTGAGCTTTCGCCGATTGCTATTTTGCGGTTGGATGAGGCGGGAAACATTGCCGAGACGAATGCCTGCTTTCGCGGCATGATGCATCACACGCTTCCGTTTGACCGGCCCATTGCTTTTCAGGACTTGCTCGGGACGGAAGATCACCCACGTTTTTCCGAAGCTTTTCGCCGATTGATGGCGGGAGAAACAGTGGCGCCGATTTCTTTGATTCTACATCCGCCGCAAGGGGACGCGATGGTGGCGAACACTTACTTCAGCCTCATGCAAGCGGAAGCGGGTACGGCGCCGGTGCCGATTTTGCACCTCATCGATCAAACTGAGCAGAAAAATCTCGAAATGCGTTTCTCGCATTCGCAGAAAATGCAAGCGGTGGGCCAGCTCGCGGGCGGTGTGGCGCATGACTTTAATAACTTACTGACGGCCATGATCGGCTTTTGCGATTTGTTGCTGATGCGTCACCCAGCTGGCGACCCAAGCTTTGCCGATATCATGCAAATCAAGCAAAACGCCAACCGGGCGGCGAATTTGGTGCGGCAATTGCTTGCCTTCTCGCGCCGCCAAACGCTGCAGCCGAAAACGGTGGATTTGACGGATGTGCTCGCCGAGCTTTCCAACCTCATTCGCCGGTTGATTGGGGAGCATATTCAAATGAAAATGCTTCATGGGCGAGACCTTGGTTCTGTCCGGGCCGATCAAGGGCAGCTTGAGCAGGTGATTATCAACCTCGCCGTCAACGCGCGCGATGCGATGAAAGATGGCGGCACCCTTACCATCCGAACCAGCAATGTGGTGATCGATGAAGCACATGTGCTTCCCCCCGGCCTCATCGCGCCGACGGAAGACGATGTCATCACCCCCGGCAATTACGTGCTGGTAGAGGTGGAAGATACCGGCTCGGGTATTCCGCCGGATATCGTTAAAAACATCTTTGAGCCGTTCTTTTCCACCAAAGAAGTGGGTAGCGGTACGGGGCTTGGGCTTGCCACGTGTTATGGCATTATCAAGCAATCCGGTGGCAATATTTTTGTGCGTACGCAGGTGGGTGAAGGCACAAGCTTTTTCCTCTATTTCAAACGCGTCGAAGCGGATGAAGTTGCTACTGCACCGGCAGATACGCACGATGATCGCGTTGGAGGTGACCTTACCGGCCGCGCTACCGTACTGCTAGTGGAGGATGAAACCCCCGTGCGTATCTTTGCTGCCCGCGCATTACGCAATAAAGGCTACGAAGTGCTGGAGGCCGATTCGGGCGAGAACGCGCTGGAGGTTTTCGCGGGGCATGCGGAACCCATCGACATGATCATCAGCGACGTGATGATGCCCGGCATCAACGGTCCAAAAATGATCACCACGCTTTATGAGCAACATCCTGAACGGATGGAGTCAGTCAAAGTGATCTTTATTTCCGGCTACGCAGAGGACGCCTTTATCGATAGCTTCGGCACCGAACGTAACTTCAACTTCCTCCCCAAACCCTTCACGCTGAAGCAGCTAGCCGGGAAGGTGAAAGAAGTGTTGGATAAGCAGGAGGCGTAAGCTCGTTTTACGGCTTATTTGCAACAGTTTTAGATTTTTGATACAAAAATCATACACAGGCTTATTTTGTCGTTGTCGTGGCCAGTGGCCGGGTGTACTGAATCTTTAAACCCGCCAATTTAGGAGCACCCAATGGCTGTTGCACAAAAATCCGATCCAAAATCTGCAGAGAAGAAGAAGGCGCTTGATTCCGCGCTCGCGCAGATTGAGAAAACCTTCGGTAAGGGCTCGATCATGAAGCTCTCGAACCAGGACCGGATGGAAATCGAAGCTATCTCCACCGGCTCGCTGGGGCTTGATATTGCACTCGGCATCGGTGGCATCCCCAAAGGCCGCATCATCGAGATTTACGGGCCGGAAAGCTCGGGTAAAACCACCCTCACCCTGCATTGCATCGCCGAATGCCAAAAAGCCGGCGGCACCTGCGCGTTTGTGGATGCTGAGCATGCGCTCGACCCCGTCTATGCCAAAAAACTCGGCGTGAATGTGGATGAGTTGCTTATCAGCCAGCCTGATTCCGGCGAGCAAGCGCTTGAAATCGCCGATACGCTCGTGCGCTCCGGCGCGATTGATATGGTGGTGATCGATTCCGTCGCCGCCCTCGTGCCCAAAGCTGAGCTCGAAGGTGAAATGGGTGATGCGACGATGGGTGCGCAAGCCCGCCTGATGAGCCAGGCGCTGCGCAAACTTACCGGCACCGTCAGCCGCACGCAATGCACCGTCATCTTCATCAACCAAATCCGCCAAAAAATTGGCGTTATGTTCGGCAATCCGGAAACCACCACCGGCGGTAACGCACTGAAATTCTACGCTTCCGTGCGCCTCGACATCCGCCGCATCGGCGCGCTGAAGGATAAGGAAGAAACCATCGGCAACCTCACCCGCGTGAAGGTCGTGAAAAACAAAGTCTCCCCGCCATTCAAAACCGTTGAGTTCGATATTCTCTATGGCCATGGCATCAGCAAATTGGGTGAGTTGCTCGATATGGGCATCAAAGCTGGCGTGGTCGAAAAATCTGGCAGTTGGTTTGCTCATAACGGCAACCGCATCGGCCAGGGCAAAGAAAACGCGCGGCAATTTCTGAAGGACAATCCCAAAATCGCCGCCGAAATCGAAGCTACTATCCGTTCCAAAGCATCTGCGTTAGCGGAAGCCCTGCAGGGCAGCCCGGCGGAATATGCTGAAGATGCGGCGGAAACTCCAGCTCCGGCGGATGCGGCATAATTTTATCCTTATAAAGCATTGTCATAAAAGGTTCATACACACCTGCCAATAATGCGGTAGAGTGTGGCCATGTCTACTTTGCCCCCATTACCAAGTCTTCAACCGGAAGAAGCGGCGGCACCAAAAGTGCCTGTCGCTATTGCGCAGCTGGATGCTGACGCTTTGATGAGCAAAGCTGAAAGCTATTTGGGTATGCATCACGCACAGACTTCTAGACAATTCCAAGGTGCTTATTATCACCCTTGGAATAGAGGGATGGCTATCACCCAAGCCAAAGCGGAAATCTTGCAAGAAGCACTTCGCGAATCGCGCAAAAAATTTGCCGATGCTCCAGCAAAAACCAAAAATGTTTTAATTTGGAATGATTTCGCGCCTAAAGTCCCTGACCTTCTTAAGGAAGAGGTGACCATTATAGCCGTTCCCAATAAAACAGGTCGCCGTAGAGCATTAAAGCCTCATGAAAGTTTAAGAGATGCAAACCCTGCCAAGGCAGATATTAGCCCCGCTGCTTTTGCTGGTTCAGAATCAGCGGCGAAAGCTATCATAGCAAAGAAAGACGACACAAATCCTGAAAAAGCAGGAGCTGCACGTAAGGCATCTAAACCGCGCAGCCGTTAGTCTTTGCGTTGCCGCGACATTTCCCTTGCCGCCGCCCGCCTGCCTACGTTATGAATTTCCTCCCAATTATCGCTTGAGGAATCATGCCTAGCACGACCGATGTTCGCACCCAGTTTCTGGAGTTTTTCGCCAGCAAGCAACACGCCGTGCTGCCCAGCTCCTCCCTCGTGCCGCATAACGACCCGACGCTGATGTTCGCCAACGCGGGCATGAACCAGTTCAAAAACATCTTCACCGGCGCCGAAAAACCACCCACGCCGCCACGCGCTGCCACCAGCCAAAAATGCGTCCGCGCCGGGGGCAAGCATAACGACCTCGACAATGTCGGCTACACCGCGCGCCACCACACCTTTTTCGAAATGCTCGGCAATTT
>JBGAJE010000154.1:0-4411 GCA_044225085.1 Rickettsiales bacterium
CAATTCATATCTACTTCTTTTATAGTGTGCCATTTACACCCTATCTAATACCTTGTTCCTTGGTTCAGCCATGCTTTCCAGGTATGGTGGGGGCATGGAACTGCGGCACCTGCGCTATTTTATCGCCGTCGCGGAAGAGTTGAACCTTACACGCGCCGCCGCGCGGCTGCGCGTCGCGCAACCGGCTCTCAGCCGGCAAATGAAAGATTTAGAGGCGGAATTACAAATGCGCCTATTTGAACGCGGCCGCAAAGGAGTCGAACTGACGCAGGGCGGGAAGGTGTTTTACCAACGCGCCCGGGCAATCTTGAGGAGCGCCTCCGAAGCCGCCAACGAAGCGCGCACCGCCGCGGGTGTCATCTCGGGGCGGCTGGTCGTCGGCTTTCTGAGTGGTTTGCACCTGGACCATCTCGCACCGGTCATCAAGGGTTTTCAGCGGGCGCATCCCAAAGTGGAATTCGACTTTCAATACTTGCTGCATGATGCGCAGATGAAAACCCTGCGCGCTGGCCGCATCGACCTCGCCTTCACGCATCTCCCCAGCGACCTCGATGGGCTGGAGCACGACCTCATCTGGCGGCTCCCGGTCAAGGTGGTGCTCCCGCAGGACCATCCCCTTACCCGCCGGTCGACGCTGGACCTAGCCGATCTGCGCGGTGAGGAGTTTGTGTTCAGCACGCGGGAAGCACGCCCCGAATTTTACGATGAATTCTTCCATCGCTGTGCCAATGCCGGCTTTCACCCGCGCGTGGTGAAAGAAGTCGGCGGCTATCCCACCAACATCCTGGCGTTGATCGCGCTCGGCACCGGCGTCAGTGTGTTGCCCCACTTCAAACGGGCGGAGGGAATCCGCGGCCTGGTCTGGCGACCGCTAGCCAATCCCCAGATGTGGAGCGATTTCGCACTAGTCTGGCGGGCGGGAAATTCCACGCGCGTGGTCAGTGAATTTGTCACCGCAGCCGCGAAACGATTGCATGTGAACACCGGCACGCACGGTCCATGTCGGTCGCGTAGTTCCGGTGCGCACCTCGGTGACTCGCGTGGACGCTACATTTAACCTGCGAAACGGGTTGTCTCGCGTATGTGGACGGTTCTCCGGCTATCTGCCGCCGATGTCGCCGTCTTTTCCGAATCCATCTCTTGACTGGCGGCTGTGGGCGCAGGACATCCGGGGCTCCATCGCGCATGCCACGATGTTGCGTCAGATCGGCGTGCTGAAGCCGGCGGAATTGCCGCCATCACCAAGGGCTCGCTAAATCGGCGGTGGAGACGGCGTCGGGAACAAGCGAAGCCGGAGCTGGTGCGACGTCCAGTTATTTTGAATGACCGAGGCGGAACTGAATTTTCGCCGCCCTGCCGGCGCGAAACTGGAAGACGCGTCTGTCGCAACGACCAGGTGGCGCTGGACATGCGGCTGTGGCTGCGGGACGAGATCACTGCGCTGCGGGGCGAGTTGCGGCAGTTACAAAAATCACTCGTACAACTTGGCGCGAAGAATCCGTCTGTCATAATCCCCGGCTACACGCACCTGCAACGGGCGCAACCGGTCTATTTCGCGCATCACCTGCTCGCTTACGTGGAGATGTTACAGCGCGATTTCACTCGACTGGCGGATTGCGCCGAACGGGCCAATGTCTGCCCGCTCGGCTCCGGCGCCATCGCGGGATCGACACTGCCGCTCAAACGGGAACTGGTGGCGAAGCTGCTCGGCTTTGTCGACGCGCAAGGGAAACCGCGCGTCACGCAAAACTCGATGGATGGCGTGAGCGACCGGGATTTCCTCGTGGAATTTTGAGCCGCCGCTGCGCTCATCGCGGTGCATCTGTCACGGCTCGCGGAGGATGTACCTTCTGGCGGGTGCGGAGTTCAACTTCATCAAGATCGCCGATGCGTACACCACCGGCTCGTCATTGATGCCGCAGAAACGGAATCCCGATGTGGCCGAACTGACGCGCGGCAAATCGGGGCGCGTGATCGGCAATCTTGTGTCACTACTGACGCTGCTGAAGGGACTGCCCATGACGTACAATCGCGATTTGCAGGAGGACAAGGAACGGTTATTCGATACGGCGGATAGCGTGCGGGTGAGCGTCCGGCTGATGGCCGCGATGATGGCAAATACGAAGGTGAACGCCGCCGCCTGCGCCGCCGCCGCGCGCGACCCGCAATTGCTCGCCACCGACCTCGCGGATTATCTTGTGCGCAAGGGGATGAATTTCGGCAGGCGCACTACGTCGTGGGTAGCCGTGGCGCACTGCGAGAAGACGGGCAAAGCGTTGAACGAATTGAGCGCGGCGGAGTATCGCCAATTCACGGAACTCTTCGGCCACGATGTGCTGGCCACCTTCAACCTGCAAAAGGCCATGGACCGCCGCAAACTGACCGGCGCTCCGGGAACCAAGGAAGTGGCGAAGCAGTTGGCAAGGTGGGGGGCGATCCTCAACAAATAAATGGAACATCCCCCTTATCTGGATCCGGAACAGAAATTTCTTCAGACGGTATTCGTCTATTCAACCGGTGCCGCAGATTATGCTGCGCGATTGACATTGTGGATTGTTACTGGCCAAGCAGCCCTTTTGGGACTCGTAATTTCTCACATTGAATCCATTTCCAAGATCATTTCTTCTTCAGCTCTATGGGGCATCGATATTGATGACGATTTCGATTCTTTTTTGGAATTATCGCAAAGCATATCGTTGTGGTTGTACACTCAGATGACTTTTTCCCAACTCGATCAGATGTACAAAGATTTTAATTCGAACAGGGGCAGATTATTTTATCGGGCCTCAAAACTCCTATTCCCGATCTTGCTAAACGAATCTCACAAGCTTTTGTGAGCTCTGCGAGGCTTCTTTCAACGACGTTTCATTGCGGGATCAGAACAGCCGCTAGCAGGCGAAATAAAGGCGGTAAGATGGATGTGTTTTTTTATTTATTTTTCGGCCGCGCAATGGGTTCTAGGGGTTATAGCCCATTCTGTTTTGCTTTCGGCATTCAATGAGTCAAAAAATCCCATTAGGCGTCTCATCTCAATTTTCTAAACATTTACCTTGTTTCCGATTCGACCTCAAAAACATTGAACAACTAAATCATCGCCGCACTAAACTGTTATGGTGAAAAAATCGACCGTATTACTGCTCACACTCTTGTTCATAAACACCGGCAAACTCCGCGCGGAGCAGACAAATTCTGCTCCCGCGAATTCCGTCCCTGCCACGAAGGTGAAGCATCTCACGGTGGAGGAATATGACAAGCTGCGCGCGGCGACGAACACGATGATACTCGATGTGCGATCGGCGGCGGAGTTTGAAAAGGGCCACATCCCGGGCGCGACGAACATCGATATCAGTTCGGCCAAATTTGCGGAACGCATCGCGGCCTTGGATACGAACAAGACTTACCTGGTGAATTGCGCCGTGGGCATGCGCAGCGCGCGGGCCTGCAAGAAAATGGAAGCCATGGGTTTCGCCAATCTGCATGACCTCGGGGGCGGCTTTGACGCGTGGAAGCAGGCACACAAGCCGATCGAAAAATAGCCCCCCTGTCCCGCCACTTCTACTTTCCCGGAAATAAAAATCACTGGCGCAGCCCCAAGCTACGCCAGTGATTTGTTCCCACCAACCAACGCCCGTCAGGGCGTAACCACACGGTAAAAAGCCTGCGACGGCGGCGGGGCGGTGTCGGTGTAAGTGCCTACACCATTCTCCAGCGGCGTGGCCGTGCCCAGTTCCGTCCACGGTCCGGTCAGGGTAGTCGCACGCAGCACGCGATAGGTGAAGGCGGGGTTGCCCGCGAACTGCACGACCCAGTTGGCACCTTGTTTGGCGGGCGTCATCATGGTGATGGTGCCCGGCAAACCGAGCACATCGGACCATGTCGCGCCCAGGCGCACCTCATCGATCGCCACGTAATTGTTGAATGCGCCAAAACTGATACCGTTGAAGGACATATTGCCGGCATTGGTGATCGCCGCCGTAGGGACCAGCGGTTCTGTGAGCGAATTCGGATTGCGATAGACGAGCACATTGTCCGCGTCACCGGGTTGGAAGTCGATGCGCACGACATAAAAGTCCACCGCGTGATTGCCATACTCCGGGTCCTCGAAGGAATCGCCCAGGCCGAGATCCACGAATCCACCCGCCGGACGACGGAAGAAGACATTGGTGCCGCCGGTGTCGTTGCCCACGCCAGCAATACGGCCCGGGTCATTCAGGTCGCTGCGGTGGAATTCAAACTCGTAGAACTTCGCGGTGATATCCGGCTGCATCATGAAACTGACGTAAAGCGTCTTGCCGGCGGCACCGATGTTGCCTGCAGCATCCAGATAACCGCGCGCAGCGAGCGCGCTATTGGTGGAGACATCGAGGAATCGACCAGCGCGGCTGCTGCCGAAGTTATAATACGAATTGCT
>JBGAJE010000155.1:0-3840 GCA_044225085.1 Rickettsiales bacterium
GAACCGGAATCGTACGCGGGGCGTGTCACGATTTTTGCATCCGGGTACGGAGTGGTTGGCTCATTACGCCGCGATTTTTGATTATCCGCATAAATCCCTGTTGGCTCACGCGAGCTTCTCGGATAAACATCTGCCATTCCAACATTATAAAAAACCATGTCTGCGCCTAGCCAAGCCATCTCCACCCAATCGTTGCAACAAGCGGGTCGCACGTTCCCGCCGCCGGCGGATGCCATCCAGCGCGCACACATCAATGCCGCGACCTACGCCAAGATGTACGAGCGGTCGGTGAAAGATTCCGACGCCTTCTGGCTGGAGCAAGCCGACACGCTCGAATGGTTCAAGAAGCCGACGATTGCCCGCAATTTCACGTGGGACACGGCCGCGCGGAAAATTGAGACCAAATGGTTCGAGGACGGCGTGCTCAACGTCAGCGCCAACTGCCTGGACCGTCATCTCAAAACCGCCAACCGCACCAAGACCGCCATCATCTGGCAGGGCGAAGGCGAGGACGAAGTCCAGAAGCTCACGTACGAAGAATTGCACCGGGAGACCTGCAAGTTTGCGAACGTTCTGAAATCCCTGGGCATCAAGAAGGGCGACCGGGTCTCCATCTACATGCCGATGGTGCCGGAGGCGGCGGTGGCGATGCTGGCGTGCACCCGCATCGGCGCGATCCATTCCATCGTGTTCGGCGGCTTCAGCGCGGATTCACTCGCGGGGCGCATCAATGATTCCACCTGCAAATTGCTCATCACGGCCAACGCGGGCGTGCGGGGTGGGAAGCCGATTTAGCTCAAGGACATCGCCGACGCGGCACTTAAGAGCACCCCCACGATCGAGAAGGTCATCGTCTTCAAACGCAACGAGACTCCGTGCAGCATGATGGCTGGCCGCGACGTCTGGTATCACGACGTGATGGCGAAGGCCTCGCCGGATTGCGCACCCGAGCCGATGCAGGCGGAGGATTATCTGTTCATGCTCTACACGAGCGGCTCCACGGGGAAGCCCAAGGGTGTGGTGCATTCCACCGCCGGCTACCTGCTGCACGCTGCACTGACGCAAAAATACGTTTTCGACATCCACGACGATGACATCTATTTCTGCACCGCCGACATCGGCTGGGTCACCGGGCACAGTTATCTCGTGTATGGTCCGTTGTGCAACGGCACCACGACGTTGATGTTTGAGGGCGTTCCCACCTATCCGGATGCCGGACGTTTTTGGAAGATCGTGGAGAAGTTCAAGGTCACCGCCTTTTACACGGCGCCGACAGCCATCCGCTCGCTCATCCGGCTGGGCGAAGAATGGCCGGGGAAATATGACATGAGCTCGCTGCGCGTGCTGGGTTCCGTGGGTGAACCCATCAATCCGGAAGCGTGGATGTGGTATCACCGCGTCATCGGCAAGGAACATTGCCCGATTGTCGATACGTGGTGGCAGACGGAAACCGGCGGCATCCTCATCACGGCGTTGCCGGGCGCGCACACGTTGAAACCCGGCAGCGCGAGCCGCCCGTTCTTCGGCGTGGAACCCGTGGTGCTACGCGACGACGGCACGGAATGCGCACCCAATGAAGGCGGCAAATTGTGCATCAAGAAGCCGTGGCCGGGCATCATGCGGACGACGTGGGGCGACCATAATCGCTTCATCGACACGTATTTTTCGATGTTCAAAAATCTCTACTTCACCGGCGACGGCTGCCGCGTGGATGAAGAGGGTGATTTCTGGCTGTTGGGCCGCGTGGACGATGTCGTGAACGTGTCCGGGCATCGCATCGGCACGGCGGAAGTTGAGAGCGCGCTCGTGAGTCACGCGAAAGTCGCCGAGGCGGCGGTCGCGCCGATGCCGCACGACATCAAAGGCCAGGGGCTTTACGCTTTCATCACGCTCAAGGACGGCGTCGAACCGAGCGAGGAATTGAAGAAGGAACTGGCGCTGCACGTGCGCAAGGAGATCGGGCCGATTGCGGTGCCTGATAAAATTCAATTCGCGCCCGGCCTGCCCAAGACGCGCTCGGGGAAAATCATGCGCCGCATCCTGCGCAAGATCGCCGAGAACCAGCCGGACCAGATCGGCGACACGACCACCTTGGCGGACCCGTCCGTGGTGACATCGCTGGTGCAGGGCAAACAATAGAGAACCCCCAAAGCAACGGGGCGGGGAAGTTTGCCTTCCCCGCCCAGTTCTCGAGGCGCTTAACGCCGTTGAAAAATCTTAGAGCAACTTCTTCAACTTAGGCTCAATCGACTCTGCCCAGATGGTGTATCCCTTTTCGGAAAGGTGGAGCCGGTCGGGCATGATGTCTTTGGAAATGGAACCGTCGGCCTCGATGAGCCGGGAACCGAAATCGATGTAATGAATCATCTTGCCGTCGTCCAATTTGGCGAGCGCCTGATTGATCTGGAGGAGCTTGCCACGCTGAGTACTGAAGGTGGCACCGCGAGGGAAGATGCCGAGGAGGATAAGCTTGGTATCCGGCAGGCGCGTGCGGATTTGCTGCACGATGGCCTGCACGCCTTCGAGGATTTCCGCCTCGGAGTATTGTTCGGTGCCGTCCTTGTTCTTGTTGGAATTATTGGTGCCGATCATGAGCACGGCGGCTTTCGGTTTCAGGCCATCGAGCTGGCCATTTTCGAAACGCCAGAGGACGTGTTCCGTGCGATCGCCACCAACACCGAGGTCGATGCATTTGCGTTTGCCGTAAAATTTGCGCCACACATTTGTGCCGGATTTTTCCCAACCTTCGGTGATGGAATCGCCGATAAAAGCGATGTCGTATTTGCCCGGCGCTTCCTTGGCGCGTTGCATCACGAGGTCGGTACGCTTGCCTTCGTGCTTTGCCGGAGTGATGGCAGGATTGACGCGCGGCGGCGCGACCGCAGCGGCATTGGTGGCCGCGGGAGCATTGGTTTGCGCCGTCAACGTACCGGCAAACGAAAGGCTAACAGCTACGAGAACTATATATTGGAGGGATTTTTTCATGGTGCTAAGAATTGAGATTGCCTGCGGACGCGCCGGTCTGTCAATGAACAGCTTGACCGCGAATCCGCCGAGCTCAGACGGTATCCGAGGCGCGATTATTCAACGCGGCTCAATGAGCTGTGCCTTGATGTTCCTGAATATACTCCTGCTTGAGGCCAAGTTTTTCCGGCGCGTGCAGCACAAGCATCTTCATCCGGATATCCGACGGCACGTCCTTCTGCGTGAGTTTAGAAATGACAATCATCAGACCGATGGCCAGCGGCACAGCCCAGATCGCCGGCTGGTCACACAAAATCCGGAGCAACGGATGATGGGCCCAAAAATCATTCAAGGGCTTGAAGGCGGCAAACAGTTCAGCCGTCTTGCCCGGCGTGGCGGCCAGCGTGCTAAAACTAGATAACGATATCACGATCACTGCGCTCAAGCCGCCGGTCAGCATGCCGATGGCCGCGCCCTTCATCGTCAGCTTGCGCCACCAGACAGCCATGAAGAGCAGCGGGAAATAACTTGCCGCCGCGATGGCGAAAGCCTGGCCTACCATGAAATTGATTTCCAGAGCTTCCACCTGTGAGCCCAACATCATCGCCACGCCGCCGATGACGATCGCGAACACCTTGAACATTTTCATGCGCTCGGCGGGTGTGGATTTTGGCCGCAGCATTCGACCATACACGTCGTGGGCCATCGCACCGGTCATGCTCACCAGCAATCCGCTGAACGTGCTCATGAACGCCGCGAACGCACCGGCGCAGGTGATGCCCGAGAGAATTGAACCAAGAGGCGCGTATTTATCATTCAGTAAGCGCGGGAGTTCGAGCACGATTTTGTCCGTGCCTTTCGCGCCGATACCGTTGT
>JBGAJE010000156.1:0-4256 GCA_044225085.1 Rickettsiales bacterium
TTTAGCCCATTGCGCAATCGTATCGACATCTTGCCCCATATGGCCAATGCAGGCCGCCTTAAATAAATTAAGCGCAAATTGTGATTGCATGGTTGAAGCGGCATATGCCGCTTGCGGAAGCAATAATAATGCACAAGCCATCAGACAAGATCTCATGGATTATATCTCCAAACCGGATATGCACTAGAACCAAAGAATTTGTATTATAAAAAATTTCTTACGCATATAGCGCAATACAGTTTACTCTCAACAATGAAAGAGTCTCAATTCTAGAACCGCTGCTAATTCTTATCCACCCTAGATAAAACCATCATTCGATTCTATCTATTCGTAAATGGTGCCCCGGGCCGGACTCGAACCGGCACACCCTTGCGGATACAAGATTTTGAGTCTAGCGCGTCTACCAATTCCACCACCGGGGCACACACTGCGTGTGAGCAGCCGTTAAAGGGCTACCCACTCGGAAACGCCCGGGCACTATAGGGGCGGATTTTATTTGGTCAACCGCGTTGCGAGGCGGGGGCTTCGGTGCTACATAGGCGGCATGTTCTGCTGCCGTAAAGATCCTGCAAAAATCGTGGCGATGGCCTCTATCCTGATTTTGGGTGGGGTGCTGCCGCTGGCCGTGGCGTTGACGGCGCAATTCGGCTTTCAGCTTGCGCCTTGTCATTTTTGCCTGTTGCAGCGTTATCCGTATGTGGTGGTGATCGGGTGCGGCGTCTTGTCGCTGCTGGTGACGCGGGGGGGGCTAGCCTGGCGGGTTTGGGTGGCGCTCGGCATTTATGGGCTGCTCGCGACGGCGACGCTTGGGTTAATCCATACGGGCATCGAGCAGGGATGGATTAATTATAAGGGCGGCTGTGTGGCGGAGCCGCTTACCGATAATTCCGCGGCGGCGATTTTGGCATCGATCAAAGCCGCGCCGTTGGTGGCGTGTAATGAGGTGGCGGCGTCATTCCTCGGCCTTTCGATGGCGACGTGGAATGTGTTGTGGGCGTTGTTTGTGGTGGCGCTGATCGCACTGCAATATCCGTACGATCGGCGGCGGTATGTCGGCTAGTCCCTCCCCTCGCCGCTTGCCGGGTGATTTCGCGGCGCCGGGTCTTGCCAGTGCATTGCGGGTGGATCATGCGGGCGAATATGGCGCGCAGCGGATTTATGCGGGGCAATTAGCGGTGCTTAAGGATCATGCCGTCGGGCCGGAGCTGCGACGCATGGCCGCCCAGGAGCAGGAGCATCTCGCTACGTTTAACCAGTTACTGCCGCAGTATCGCGTGCGGCCGACAGTGTTGATGCCGCTGTGGCATGTGGCAGGCTATGCACTCGGCGCAGGCACGGCGCTGATGGGTGCGCGGGCCGCGATGGCCTGCACGGTGGCGGTCGAGTCCGTTATCACTGAGCATTATAACGCGCAGCTCGCCTCTGGGGCGCTGGACGCAACGCTAACGCCAACCATCACTCAGTTTCGGGATGAGGAGATGGAACATCATGACATTGGCCTCGCGCATGAGGCAGAATTAACGCCTTTTTATAGCGCGCTTTCTACTGTGATCCGAGGAGGTTGTCGGGCGGCAATTTGGCTGGCCGCGCGCTTCTAATTTTTCGCATTTTTCTGCGCAGGGTTTTCGGTTTCTTACGTATTTAGGTTGCGGCACAACGTGATTTATTTGAATAAAATGCAATTTATCCGTGCATTTATGGGGTTTTTATGCTACTCAGGTTTCTCCATGCTGGAAAATTATCCCCGAAAAGGGGGAAACTGCAGGATGGAGCGCATGCAGGGCAAAGAGGCAAGTATGACAAGTCACACGTATGCAGGGCGGAATCAATGGTTGAGCCATCGCTGGATGAAATGCTGGCGGGCCTATCGTGAAGCTGATTTATGCGGCGAGATGGGATAAAATCGGTGGAAATGCGGGATGTTATTGACCGTATCAGCGGGCTTATACGGCCATGCTCAACGGCTAAAAGGCTGCGCGCTCAGCAGGTTATCGCCCAATTGCGGCGCATTTGTGCTGTCACATAATCTTCATATACTCAGGCCCGATTCAGGTTATATTTTGGGAATGGGCAAACGATTTTCTTACATGTTGATTGCGGTGCTGGCCATCCTGCCAGGATGCCGGCCGCTTAGCCTTTACATGGTGCAGCCCTCCGGCCCGCCGGAATATAAGCTCGGCTGGGAAGATGGGTGCGATTCGGGCCTTGCCGCCTCGGGCGGAATGATGGGGAAAGCGGCTTACGGATTCAAGAAACGCCCTGAACTTGGCGATAACGATCTTTACAAAACGGCGTGGAACGAAGGTTTCACCTATTGCCGGTTCTCGCTCGATGCGGTCGAGAAAAACAGTCCGCTCAACTAACGCACTAAATTGCTAGGCAGGTGGCGCGGGGTTCTTTATAACGCCCGGCCATGAAATGTCTCATCGCATGTCTCAAATGGTTCACGCTCGCTGTGATGGCGGTGGTGGCGTATGATAGTTTTCTGCCGCCCGTTTCGACCTTGATGCTTGGGCGGTGGCTGACATTGCAGCCCGCGCATCGCGAATGGGTGCGATTGCCCCATATCGGTACGCCGATGGTGCGGGCGGCGATTGCAGCAGAAGATGGGAAATTCTGCAGCCATCACGGGGTGGATTGGCAGGCACTGCACGGCGCGGTGGCGAAAGCGGTGGATGATGAGGATGGTGCGCATGGGGCTTCCACCATCACCATGCAAGTAGTGAAAAACTTATTTTTGTGGCCGGGTCGATCGTACGTACGTAAAAGTTTGGAGATCCCGATGGCACTGGTCCTTGATGCGATTTGGGGTAAGCATCGGGTGATGGAAGTCTATCTCAATGTCGCGGAATTTGGGGATGGGATTTTCGGCGTCGAAGCGGCTGCGCAGCATTATTTTGGTAAATCGGCGGCCAACCTCAACCCGCGCGAGGCGGCGTTGCTTGCTGCGACATTGCCGAACCCCGCACGGCGTAACCCAGCTAACCCATCCGAGTTTGTAAGCGGTTATGCGGGCGTGATTAGCGCGCGCATCAATGCCAATGGCGTTGCGACGGGGTGCCTGCGGTAATTAGAAGTCTTGCGAGACGCGGAAGATGACGCGTGGACCGTCTTCGCCGGTGCCGTAGAGCGGGGTGGCGATATCACGCGAGATCGGGAAGGCTACGCCCAAGTTACCGCTTTGGTTCCACTGCGTTGCGAAGCGAAGACCGATGCCGGTTGAGGTGCCAGTTTGATGCGCAGGCTGCGAGGCATCTTCGTTCCAGACCTGGCCGCTATCGAGGAAGGCGTAGGGCTGGAGGGTGAGGTATTCCGGCAGGTCTTTCCAACCACCATAGCGCACTTCGACGGCGCCGGCGATGCCGTGATCTCCAACGATTTCCGAATCATCATAGGCGCGGCCGAAGGACTGACCGCCGTAGCCGAATTCTTCCGACGAATAGAGCGGCCCGGAAGCGACTTGGCCGGCAGCAGAAAGTTGGAAGGACCAATCATCCGTGATGGCTTGAACGCGGGAGATATTCGCTTCGAGTTTGCTGAAGTTTGGTTTCGCTTCCGCACGCGAGATGAAGGCGCCGCCGGCTTGGCTTGAGCCTAAGCCATCAATGCCGTGCGAGAAGGTAACGCTCGCGTTATCGTAACCACTCCAGGCATCGGCCGTATCATACGTCGCGTTGGCGCGTACGGCGCGGATTTTATCACGCGAAAGCGGGCTGCCTAGAATATCACTCGAAGTATTGCGGCCGTCCATGGAGAGTTTGATCGCGAGGTTTTCCTGGCGCTGACGAATCCACTGATAGGTTAGCCCAACACCCATGGTATAGGATTGGCTTTTCACGTCATACTGTTCGAGCGTAAAGCCGGGTTTTGCGCGGGTGACACCGCCATTCAATTCGAGCACCAAGCTCGGTGCGATTTGAATCGCGTGGGTAATGGTGCCGTAATGAATTTTATCGAGCGGGACGCTATTGAGGCCCGAGATAGTGGTCTGCTGCAGTGGCAAGAGGCTTGTTGTGTAGCTTCCCGATGCTTGGTGCGGCCCTAAGTAACGCGAGCTGTAGTTATCGAAGCTGACATTGCCGTGGGCGGCTTTTTCTTCCGGTGTTAGCGTTAGGCGCACGGCACCTTCTTCGGCTTTATCCAGCGAGGAGAGAACGGCGCGGAAGGAATAGCCCGGGAGATCATTGACGCGTAGGAGGAAGCTTTCCACTTCGTCCGAAGTCACGGGTTTTTTGGCCATTACACTGTCGATATAC
>JBGAJE010000157.1:0-3735 GCA_044225085.1 Rickettsiales bacterium
GTCCCCGTCATCGCCATCGCGCCGAAAGATCATTTGTTTGAAAAAACCGCCTCCAACATCCAAGAAGCAGCTGCCCGCGGTGGCCGCATCATCGCGTTTTCGGATGAGGCAGGCATCAAAGCCCTCGGCAATATCGTCACCGAATCCATCTTACTGCCGACGGTTCACCCGTGGGTTGCCCCGATTCTCTACGCCGTGCCCGCGCAATTGCTGGCATACCACACCGCGCTACTCAAAGGCACGGATGTCGATCAACCCCGCAACCTGGCGAAATCCGTGACCGTGGAGTAAGCCATGAGCAAACTCGCCCAAGCAGCCGCGCCCACCATCACTTTTACCACCCCCCAAACTGCCGAGCAGCTCACCCAAACTCGCGCCCTCTTCCGCGAATATGCCGAATCGCTCGGCATCGACCTTTCATTCCAACATTTCGAAAAAGAACTCGCCAATCTCCCCGGCGACTACGCATCGCCCCGCGGCGCCTTAATACTTGCCTATCACGGGCACGAACTCGCCGGCTGCTGCGCCCTGCGCCCCACCCAACTCGCCACACACCCAAATACTGCGGAAATGAAACGGCTTTATGTAAAACCCACCTTCCGTAGCCAAAACTTAGGTGAGTCTCTTGCGAACCGTATTATTAGCGAAGCCAAAACGATAGGTTACGCAGCCATGTTGCTCGACACGCTACCGAATATGACCCGCGCGCGTGCACTATACCGCGCCCTCGGCTTCAAACCCATCGCACCTTATTACGACAACCCAATCCCCAGCACAGAATATCTTAAATTAACGCTGAGCTAAATCGCCACCAACGGTAGCACGAGCGCACAAGTAGCATACACAATCACCCGCGCCTCTTTCGGCACGAATAATTTCACCACGAACACCGGCAAAATAAATTTCCAAGCCGCCATCGGCAACAACGCGCCGAGCAAGGTGAACCACCAAACCCACGGCGCATCGAATGGCGAGCGCTTGGTTTTTGAGAATAGTTGTAACACCAGCATCAGGGTAAGCATCACCACCGTGCTACGCACCACCCCATAAATCGTGTGCTCTGCCAAGGTTCTCGCAAGCGCAATACAAACAAATGCGTAGGAATAAACCGTCGCCGCAATCCACCCTTGCTGCCAATGAATCGCCGCTAAAATAATCGTGAATACCGCGTAACCCGTATAGAGCAAAAACCGCTCACTCAGCCCGAAATGCAGAAAATAGGCGATGAACACGATGCCCGTTACCACCTCGATGACCGTATAAATCGAGGGAATCGCACCGCCGCAATAACGACATTTACCACGCGTCATGCACCAAGAAATAATCGGGAATAAATCAATCGGCTTCAGGTCTGCGTTGCAATGCCCACAAAACGGGTGCCGTTCAAACGGCGTTTTCCCCCGCGGTAACCGATACACCACTGAACATGCATAATTCCCCACCGCCGGCCCAAGCACCACCATCCAAATAATCCCGATGACCGTAAACATATGTGCATCAAGCCAGGTCATTGCCACCTTGTCATGCCAGCGGAGGCTGGCATCCAGCTATTTCTAGGTAAAGATCTTTCCATTCAGGATTCTGCTCCTCGATTAAACGTAACTTCCAAGTACGCTTCCAGGCTTTGAGATTTTTTTCACGCTGAATTGCGATATTAATATCTTCGTGGGTTTCAAACCAGACTAATCGATCAACATGATACGTTTTGCTGAATCCGTCGACCACATGGTTCTTATGTTGCCACACTCGACCGACAAGGTTGCTGGTCACACCGATATAAAGCGTTCCATTGCGATCGCTGGCCAAAATGTAGACATAGTAGTATTTCATAAAAGCTGGATTCCAGCCTTCGCTGGAATGACAAAATTTTAGTTAGTCACCGTCGCTTTGGGGTTCACCAACCCATCGAGATGCCGGCCTTGGAAGAGCGAAATACCCAGCGCATGGCCATATTCCACCGCTTCTTTCGTGTCACACCGCGTCAAAATAACCCGGTTGCTTCCACATTGGCGAATCGCCTGCGCCAATTTCACGTTTTTCTCCGACCCTGCATCCCCCGCACTGTCCGTATTCCACATCAGCTTAATGAGATCGAACCCCAACCGCTGCCGGTCGATCTGCGGGAAGCTCAGCTCCGTCACCCAATCAAGGCATACGCGGTAACCAAGCTTCTGTACCGTGTCTTTTGCGAGCAAAAATCCCGCCATATCGGCAAACACATCCGCCAATTGCAGCTCAATCACGATGGATGCCTTCGCACTCGGCTTAATCACCGCATCGAACTCAGCGAAGCGGGTCGAAAGCAACGTTTGAATATTCAAATTCAAACTGATCGGGTTCGTCAGATACCGCACCGGATGGCGCTGAATCGTCTCAAGCATCCGCAAATCCAAAATCTGCGTTAGATACTTAAACAGCCACCGGTTCGACAGCAAATCCACCTCAATGCCCATGCTTTGGCGCAGGTGGTTGATGTTAATATACATCTCATCGAACAACGTCCGCAGCGGCGCTTCCGGCACGGCTGAACACACAGGCTGACGCCGAATCGTGGTCGAGAGATCGACATGCTTCAAATCCCGCTCGATCGCTACCAAGCTGCTCGCGGTAAATAATTTCATCTCATGCGCCGGGTCGAGCGGGTTCATCGGCTGCCCCGTCGCAATCGCCATCGCAGCCCGCACAACCCCCCGCGCGCCTTGCGACTGCCGCACCCGCTGCACTAACCGGCGCTTACAGATGTCGAGAAAATCCTGCCACTGGGTTTCCATGTCATATTGCGTCACGAACTCGCGGTTCTCATCCCCTTCAGGCGTATAAGCGAGCGGATCGTCCATGAACAAATACCGCAGTTGGAAAATCATCTTCTCCATGAGCGGGCGCGGGAAATTACGCACCATCACATAAATCGTCGCATCCTCGCACAGGTAAATCGCCCCATCGCGATCCCCCAATAAGTCATTCATCAAATTGGTCGCGATCTTGATCTGATATTCACTGCGATAATGCTCGAGTAATCTTGAAAAGCTGAAGCACAGCGCAATCCAACCCTGGCGGTTTTCTTCCACCAAATGCAGCAGCTCGATTAAATGCGCTTCTGGCTCACGGCTTATAACACGCATGGTTCCTACATTGGCTCGGGTTAGCGACGGCGACGTTTTTTCGGTTCGTCGTCGTCATCGTCCTCATCGTCGTCGCTCGCTTCTTCGTCCTCATCTTCTTCGTCGTCATCGTCCTCGAGATGGTCCTCAAGATCATCAACCAACTTATCTTCGCCGACCATTTCAGTGAACATATCATCATCCGCATCATCCGAATTCGGGTCGGATTCTTCCTCTTCTTCATGCTCCTCGACTTCCTGCAGCGAGGTCATCTCAACACTTTCATCCTCTTCCATCGGCTCAAGCTCAACAGTGCCATCATCCTCAATATCCGGCAAATCCACCGATGGGTCGAGCGTGTCATCGTCCTCTACGGCCTTGCGCACGACGGGCTTAGGCTTCACTTCCTTCTTCGGCTTGGGTGCGGCAGCTTTTTTCGCCACATCCCGCCACTTATGACTGCATTTGGGACATTGGATAGGATCAACGGCACCAAAATCATAGAATTTCGCCGCACATTTCGGGCAAACCCGCTTGCTACCCAAATCAGCCATCGTACTGTCCTCCAAGTTACTGCGCGCTTTTCGAAGCGCTCCACGTTCCTATTCTTGCGCCCGCTTCCAACATACGTTAG
>JBGAJE010000158.1:0-3710 GCA_044225085.1 Rickettsiales bacterium
GGCGCGCATTGCGTATGAAATGGTGATCGAAGCGTTCAGCAAAGGTAATCGCGATACGCTTAAAATGTTGCTGTCGGATGCGATTTATAAGCATTTTGATGCATCGCTCACCGAGAACCACAATGGTGGGCGGATGATTGATACGACGCTGGTCGCCATTACTAAAGCCGAGATTGCGGATGTGAAATTGACTGGCACCACGGCAACGATTGCGGTCGATTTCACGAGTGAGCAAATCCACCTCGTGCGTGACACGCATGGGACGATTCTCGAGGGCAACCCTTCGAAGCAGGATGTGGTGGAAGATCATTGGGTGTTTAGCCGCAACCTCACTAGCAACGATCCGAATTGGAAGGTGATCGAGAGTTAGTCCTTAACGATTGAAGGGGGACCTTGTCCCCTACGCTCGTTGCACTTCGCTGACCCCTGCCTAAAGACTCGCGCATAGCACTATGCGGGTGCATACTTCGAAGTTTTGTGAGACTAGAATGAGGATGGACATCGCACCTTTCAGCCCTTAATCTCTTGGTATGAAAAATTATCTGCTTTCGATTTTGGCTTTGTTCAGTTTGGCGGCTTGTGGCGATGCGACCAAGCTTACGCCCGTAAAATACAACGATCTCAGCGGGTGGAAGAATGATAGCCAAGCCGAAGCGTTTCGGCTTTTTACTGAGTCGTGCCATGTGAATGCGACGCGCTCGAACGCCTATCAATCGAAGCTCGAGGGGCCGATTGGGGTGCATGATGCGTGGTTCACAACCTGTGCGAAAGCGGACCAGCTTGAGAACCCGTCGAATGACGAGGCACGTCATTTCTTTGAAACCAACTTTGCGCCTTACAAAGTAGAAACCGAGTCGCGTCCTCAGGGAACAATGACGGGTTATTATGAGCCGCTACTGCATGGTTCCAAAACGCGGCATGCGCCGTATCTCACGCCGGTGTATGGCGTGCCTTATGCGCAGGAAGATATGACACTGTTCTGCCGGGCAGACATTGCGAGTGGCGCGCTCAAGGGCAAGGCGCCAGTGCTGCTTTATGTCGATGATCCGATCATGCTGTTCTTTTTGCAGGTGCAAGGCTCCGGCAAAGTGCGGATGACGGATGGCAAGCTGGTCGGCCTGCAATATGCAGGGCAAAATGGGCATGAGTATGTCGCCATTGGTCGGATTTTAAAGGAACGCGGGGAGCTTGATGCTCTCTCGATGCAGACGATCCGCGATTGGCTGCTTTCGCATCCGGATCAGATGAATGAGGTGTTGGATCAGAATCCATCTTACGTGTACTTCAAGCTTTCGCCGGGGGACCAGATGGCGAAAGGGGCTATCGGTGTGCCGCTGACACCACTGCGTTCGCTCGCGATTGATGATGACCGCGCGACGTATGGCGTGCCAACTTATGTCGATACGACGCAAGCGTCCTATCCGGGCGGTTATGCGCAGCCATTGCAGCGGCTGTTTGTGTCGCAGGATACGGGTGGGGCGTTGCATGGGCCGCATCGCGGCGATATTTTCTATGGCCGCGGTGAGCGTGAAGAATGGCAAGCGGGACACCAGAATGCGCCAGCGAATGTTTATTGGTTGCTGCCACTAATGGCGGGAGCTGAAACGCCAGTCGAAACGCCGCCACCCGCAAGCGAGACGATGCCCATTGATGCTGCGCCTGCGCCGGTGATGGATGAGAGTATCGGCGACTCCGCGCCTACTGACGCGCCGATGATTACGGAATCTCCCCTGCCTCCTCCTGCTTCCGAATCGGTGCCGGCTGCACCCTCCCCGGCACCCATCGCGGCACCATCGCCATGAAGCCGCGCCTGCCCACGGCAGAGGAAAAACGTCAGTGGCGCGAGAGCAATCGCTTCACGCAAGTGAAGGAGGGGCTGGTAGAAGACCCCGTCGTCGAGGATGCGCCGAAATCCACCGATAAGGGAAAGGCGGAAGTGGGCGTGCCTGTTGCCGCGCCTGCCTCAGCTGCCAAGCCTAAGGCACTTACGCCACTTGCTCTTCTTACCCAGCGCGAAGGTAATCGAACCTTAAAATCCGCGCCGCCGGTGGAGGCAACGTTGGATTTACACGGGCTTACCAAGCTTGAGGCGCATGCGCGGGTGGAGGCTTTCATCACCCGTCAATCGCGCGCGGGGAAGCGGCATGTGGCTATTATCACTGGCAAGGGGCGCGATGGGGTGGGCGTGCTACGCACCCATGTGCCGCAGTGGCTGAACGAAGTTCCCCTGCGGCCCCTAATCTCCGCCCTCGCCCATGCGAGGCCAGAAAAAGGCGGCGCGGGCGTGCTGCATGTGCTATTGAAGCGGCGTCATGACTAGTTCCGCCGCCATGAAGACTGCTGAAGCATCCCACATCCTCGTCGTCGATGATGATGAGCGGTTGCGGGCGTTGCTGCAGGAATATCTCTCTGAGCAGGGGTTTTTTGTCTCTACCGCTGCTAATACGGTGGAGGCGGAAGAATTACTCGCCGTATTTGCGGTTGATGGTCTTGTGCTCGATGTGATGATGCCGGGTGAAAGTGGCGTCGCCTACGCAACGCGCCTCACCGCTCGCGCAGATGCACCACCGGTGCTGCTACTCACGGCACGCGGCGAAGCGGAGGACCGGATTGCCGGGCTTGAGGCCGGAGCAGCGGATTACCTCGCCAAGCCCTTTGCGCCACGTGAGCTATTGCTGCGTGTGGAGAATATGCTCACGCGTGGGCGTCAAGCGGTGGAAGCGCGGCGAATCGTTGCGTTTGGTCCTTACAAATTTGATCTTAAGCAAGGCCGCCTTACCCACCAAGGTGCACCGCTTTACCTCACCTCCAGCGAGAGCGATTGCTTGCGGATTTTGGCGGAGGCGGCAGGAACGCCTGTAAGCCGGGAGCATATCGCGACGACGCTTGGGGATGTGCATAATGCGCGCTCGGTCGATGTGCAGATCAACCGCCTGCGCAAGAAAATCGAACCGAAACCGGGCAAGCCGATTTATCTGCAAACCATCCGTCATGCGGGGTACGTACTTTATGCAGACCCCTCTTCCTAAAAGCGGGCTGCGTCGGCGGCCGAAACAGTTTAGCATCAAGCGCATACTGCCGGTGACGCTATTCTCGCGCGCGCTGCTGATTTTGGTGGTGCCGGTGGTGCTATTGCAATTGCTGGTCGCGAACGTGTTTTACTCCCGGCACTGGGATGCGGTGGTGCGCTCGATGTCGACCGCGACGGCGGCGGATATTGCGATGCTGGTTGATGAATATAATAGTGTCAAAAGTCGCGCGAGTGAGACTGAGGCCATTCGCCAAACCGAGGAGCGCGGCAAGGTGCTCGGCATTCGGGTGGATTTTCGGGATGACCCGACGCTGGTGATTAGCAATGGCACAGGCCGCAAAAAGTTCCCGGATTTTTATGATGATTTGCGCTCGCGCATCGCGACCCCGGTTAGCATTTTGCCGGGAGATGATGATACGATCAACATGCGCGTGAATGCTGGCCGTGGGGTAATGGATTTCAGTTTCTCGCGCAAGCGGCTGGCGAGTTCGACAACATGGATTTTCATTTTGTGGATGGTAGGATCGGCGATTTTGCTAACCACCATTGCTATCCTTTTCCTGCGTAACCAGGTGCGGCCAATTGTGACCCTCGCGCGTGTTGCCGAGCAGTTTGGGTTGGGGCAAGACGTAGAGAATTACACCCCCCGCGGCGCGAACGAAATCCGACGTGCGGGTCG
>JBGAJE010000002.1:0-35080 GCA_044225085.1 Rickettsiales bacterium
CATGACGGCAAGGAAGTCCCCGAGCTCAAAGCCGGGCAAACCGGCCAGTTCATTGTCAATCAAACCCCCTTCTATGCCGAATCCGGTGGCCAGATCGGCGACACCGGCCTCATCAACAGCAAAACCGCCGGCGGGCGCGTCACCGACACCACCAAACCGCTCGACGGCATCTACGTCCACCACATCACCGTCGATGACGGCACACTGCGTGTCGGCGACACCGTCACCCTCACCATCGACACTGAGCGCCGCGACCGCGTGCGCGCCAACCATTCGGCCACCCACCTGCTGCACGCCGTCCTGCGCAATATGCTGGGCGAGCACATCACCCAGAAAGGCTCTCTCGTCGCCGAAGACCGCCTGCGGTTCGACATCACCCACCCCAAACAAATCTCCGCGGGCGAGCTGAAAGCTATCGAGGCCGAAGTCAACCGCCTCATCTGGCAGAACTCCGAAGCCGTCACTCGCCTGATGTCGCAGGACGAAGCGATCAAAGCCGGCGCCATGGCCCTCTTCGGCGAGAAATATGGCGCCGAAGTCCGCGTCCTCAACATGGGGCTGGATGATGCAAACGGCATCTACTCGCTCGAACTCTGCGGCGGCACGCATGTGAAACGCACCGGCGATATCGGCCTGTTCAAAATCATCAGCGAAAGCGCCGTCGCCGCCGGGGTCCGCCGCATCGAGGCGGTAACGCAGGCAGGTGCTTATGCCTATGCCGACATGCAGGAGACAGCGCTCAAGGAAACGGCTGCGCTGTTAAAAATAAAACCGGACGAAGTCCGCGAAAAAGTCGCCGCCTTGGCCGAAGAGAAAAAGAAACTCGAAAAACAACTCGCCGAAGCCAAAAAACAGCTGGCCATGGGTGGTGGCAGCGCGGGCAGCAACGCCGAAGCCGCGGTGGAAATGGTGGGCGCCTTCAAACTCGCCGCCCGCAGCTTCGCCGAGCTCGACGCCAAGTCCCTACGCGACCTTGCAAACGGCATGCAGCAGAAACACCCGGATGCCGTGAGCTTGCTGCTCGCCACTAACGAAGGCAAAGCCTCCGTCATTGTCGCCATCGGCAAAGAGCTGCAGGGAAAAGTGGATGCCCCTACCCTCGTCAAAGCCGCGGTCGAAGCCGTCGGCGGCAAAGGCGGCGGCGGACGGCCGGAGTTTGCCCAGGGTGGCGGGCCGGAAGGCGATAAGCTCGATGCGGCGCTGGCCGCAGTGAAGGTGGCGCTACAGGCTTAACCTCACTTTGACGAGGTGATTTAGCCACAACAGAGCAATCTCAACACGTATAACCCTTCTATTTTTGGCTTTTGCTAACGGCTATGCTTATCTTCACGTTATAAACGCTGTAGAACCCACCCATGGAGCGCCTATGTCCGCCGTTGTGCAAATGAATCAGAAGCCGCAAGCGAAACCCATTACGGTTGCCTATGGCGATGGCATCGGGCCGGAGATTATGGAGGCGGTGCTAAAAATCCTCGCCGAGGCACGCGTGCCGCTGAATATCGAGACCATCGAGGTTGGGCAAAAGTTTTATGAAAAGGGTGTCACGACCGGTATCCCGCCAGCAGCGTGGGATTCGATCCGCCGCACGAAGGTGTTGCTGAAGGCACCGATTACCACGCCGCAAGGTGGTGGGTATAAATCGCTCAACGTGACGATGCGCAAATCGCTGGGGCTTTATTCCAACGTGCGCCCATGCGTGAGCTTTCACCCCTACATCAAATCCATGCATGCGAACATGAACCTCGTCATCATCCGTGAGAACGAGGAGGATTTGTACGCAGGCATCGAGTACCGCCAGACGCATGACGCGTTCCAGTCGGTCAAAATCATCACCAAATCGGGCACGGAGCGCATTATGCGCTACGCGTTTGAATATGCGGTGGCGAATAATCGCAAAAAAGTCACCTGCATGAGCAAAGACAACATCATGAAGCTGACGGATGGCGCGTTCCACGACATGTTCACGCAAGTCTCGAAGGAATATCCGCAGATCGAGGCGGATCACTATATCGTGGATATCGGTTCGGCGCGTATCGCTAGCAAACCGCACATCTTTGATGTGATTGTGACTGAGAATTTATACGGCGATATCATCTCCGATATCGCGGCGGAAGTTTCCGGTTCGGTTGGCCTCGCTGGCTCCTCCAACGTCGGCGCGAATTATGCGATGTTTGAGGCGATTCATGGTTCCGCGCCGGATATCGCGGGGCAGGATATTGCCAACCCATCGGGTCTACTCAATGGTGCGATCATGATGCTGGTGCATCTGGGCCTGCATGAACAAGCGTCCATCATCCACAATGCGTGGCTCAAAACGATTGAGGACGGCATTCACACCGCCGATATTTTCAACGATATGAGCAAACAAAAAGTCGGCACCAAGGCATTTGCCGATGCGGTGATTGAGCGTTTGGGCCAAGAGCCGCAAACCTATCGCGTGGTGAAGTATCAGCCGCGCAAAGCATCTGCCCCCATCCATGCCGTGTTGGCGGAGGAGAAGGAGGTGCGCAAGCTGGTGGGTGTCGATATGTTCATCCACTGGTATCACAAGGATATTGCATCGCTCGCGGCTGCGATGAGCAGCCTTGCGAGTTCAAATCTCGAGCTAAAAATGATCTCCTGCAAGGGCCTAAAAGTATGGCCGAACATCGTGACGGAAATGGATGTGACGGATCGCTTCCGCTGCCGCTTTATGCCAAAGGTGAAAGATGCCGAAGTGACGCACAAGGACCTTGCTTCTTTGCTGAACCAAGCGGCTGAGAAGGACATCGACTTCCTGAAGATTGAGACACTGTTTACGTTCGATGGGAAGTTAGGGTACAGCGCCAGCCAGGGTGAATAAGGGTGGCGTGGTTTGCTGGGCTTCCTCTTTATAAAAAACTCTCCCTCACGCTCGTTGCTATAGCCTGTGGTTTTGCGTTTTATCGATGTCTGCACGATGTGCGTCCTGAAGCTTTTGGATTGCTACTAGAGCTTGGCCCTCATCTATTGATTGCTTACTGTGTGGTACAGTGCAACAGCCGTGCTGGAAGTGTTATAGCATTTGCACAACTCTTTTTCGCCAGCATAACTGGAATAGTGTTATCCAAAAACAACCCCGGCGACGTGACGGCCCTTTTATATTGGATGCTGATTATAACAGAATATGCCCTAACACTTATTATTTGGCTGGTGCATTGGTTGATTAGTCGATATCAGGCCCCATAGAGCATTTTTAAGAAAACGCCCGTTCCCGCTCCGCCTTGCTTGGCACATTGATTAGCACCGCGCGGTGCTTGCCTTGGAACACAAACAATGCCCCTGCCGCAGCTCCAGAAGCACCAGTTTTAATCGCCGCCGCGAGATTGTCCGCATTGCTCGCGCCTCCGCAGGCGATGACGGGGACGGTGGTGTTCTTCGCCACGCGTTCAACGAGTTCGAGATCGTAGCCTTGCAGCGTGCCATCGCGGTGGATGGCTTGGACCATGATCTCCCCTGCCCCTTTGGCGGTGACTTGGGCCACGTATTCATCCAGCCCTGTTGCGATTTTTTCGGTGCCGGCTTTGATCATTACATCATAACCGCCGAGCAGTTTCTTCTTCGCGTCGATGCCGATGACCACGCTTTGGCGACCGAAGCGGGCAGAGGCTTCTTCAATCAACCCCGGCACGGTGACCGCCGCCGTGGTGAGCACTACCTTCTCGCAGCCGAGGCGAAATAGCTTTTCCATCTGCGCCGTGGTGGTGACGCCGCCGCCATATGCCAGCGGCATGAAGCATTCGCTCGCGAGTTGTTCGATCATGTCGTAATTCGGTTCGCGTTTGTCGCGTGTGGCTTCGATATCGAGCACCACGAGCTCATCGACACCCTTATCGTTGAAAATGCGCACGGCATTGATGGCATCCCCCACATAGCGGTGATCGGCAAATTTCTCGCCCTTCACAAGACCAGTTTTGCGAAGCAGAAGGCAGGGAATGATGCGGGGACGACGGGCCATGGCGCCTGCTTATCGCACGCGCAAACGTTGGTAAAGCGCCAGATAGTCGGTGGCCATCTTCTGCGCGGTAAATTCTGCCTCAAACCTCGCACGAGCGGCCTGGCCATAGCGGGTGGCGCGGGTGTCATCGGTGGCGATGGTTCGCATGGCGGCGGCGAAGGCGGTTGGGTCGCTTGGGGATACAACGAGGCCGGTGACGTCATGCTGGTTAATGTAACTGGTTCCCGTTCCGATTTCGCAGCTGATCATGGGTTTGCCCATCATCGCTGCTTCGAGCAGGCTAACGCCAAAGGCTTCGGAACGTAAATGCGAGGGGAAAACGAATGCGCGGCAGAGCGTGAGTAACGCCATTTTATCGAGATCGCTGATTTCGGCGGTGAAGTGGATGTTGGGTGCGCCGACGGCGGCTTGGCGGAGTGCAGCTTCTTCCCTGCCCTTACCGACGATGACCACGGGGAGGCCCGTTTCGCGCGCGGCGGTCATGAGAGTGGGCAGGCCTTTGTAATAGCGTAGTGCTCCGGTGAAGAGAAAAAAGTTTTCGCCGTAGCGTGTGCGCCACTTGGCAAGGGTCGCCTCGTCTGGCCTAGGGTAGAGCGTTTCATCAAGCCCGATGGGGATGCTGGTGGTTTTGGCGTGGTAACGCTGAAGCACGGAGCTTGTTGCGATGTAGTTTGGGCTGGTGGCGACAATCGCGTTCATTTGGCCAAGGAAGCGATTCATTAGCGGTTGATAGAAAAGCTTCAGCAGTTTTTGACGAACGATGTCGGAATGATAAGTGACAAGCGCGGGAATATGTTTCGGCGCAAACTGGTGGAGCAGATCGCCCGAAGGCCACGGGAAGTGGTAGTGCAGCACATCCGCCGCGGCTGCGAGGCGATGGAAATCGCGGAAGGCAGTGAAGGAAATCCCGTTCGAGGCGAACTCGAGCGTGAGGGGATAATAGTGAATCGTGACGCCTTCATGCTCGGTGCTTGTTGGCGTTTGCACGGTGCGGCTGAGTGTGACTACAGTGACGCGGTGACCCATCGCATGGTAAGCGACAGCAAGATGGCGGATGAATTGCTCCACCCCGCCAAAACTCGCGGTGTAATAGCTTTTGTAAACGTGCAGAATATGCAGTGGCTGTGTCATCGGCGAACAGCATGGACAAGGCGAGAAAAGAACACTACTAAAATCGTATGCAATCACACGGTTGATGGCGTATTGCCATCGCTAAAAAAAGGCATAAGCATGGCGAGGCTGTCTCCAACGCCGGTTTTGGTAACGGGTGCCGAGGGATTTATTGGCAGCGCTGTTTGTGATGCGCTGCTGGCTCAAGCAGTGCCGGTGCGTGCAGCCTCGCGTTACGCGATTCGTGACTCTTCTCACCCCTTATTGCAGCCGATGGCGATCGGCACGATGAATTACACGACGGATTGGCGTGAGGCACTGGCACCATGTGGCGCAGTGGTGCACACTGCCGCGCGGGCGCATGTGACGTCGGAAACTGCCGATGATCCGCTGAGTGAATTTCGGCGGACGAATGTGGAAGGCACGCTCGCCCTTGCTCGACAAGCACTGGATGCTGGGGTGAAACGTTTCGTTTTTATCAGCACGGCGAAGGTGCTCGGCGAGGGCCAAGCGATGCTCTATACCGATACCTCCCTGCCCGCACCAAAGGATGCTTATTCGATCTCGAAGTGGGAAGCGGAGCAAGGCTTGCGCGATCTCACGGCAGGCACGCGGATGGAGCTGGTGATTTTGCGGCCGCCGCTGGTTTATGGGCCGGGGGTGAAAGCGAATTTTCTGCAATTGATGCGGTTGGTCGATAAGGGTTATCCGCTGCCGTTTGGGGCGGTGGTTAATCGGCGGAGTTTTATTTATCTCGAAAATTTGGTGCAGGCGATTTTGCTGTGCCTCACGCATCCGGTAGCGGCCAATTCATGTTTTTTATTGGCCGATGCGGAACCACTTTCGACCCCTGCCCTTATTCGTGCGATTGCGGCTGCGCTTGATCGGCCCGCGCGGCTTTTTCCGTTACCGGCTTCGGTGATTCAATGTGCTGCTAAGTTGTGTGGAAAAAGTGAAATGGCGGATCGGCTATTAGGCTCGCTGATGGTTGATGGTTCGGGAATTCAACGCGCCCTTAATTGGTCGCCACCGGTCAGCACTGCGGCTGGGTTGAAAAAGACGGCGGAGTGGTTTAAAGCGGAGTTTCATCACCCTAACATGGCTGCCCTGCGTGGATAATTCGCTTCTATTTTCCGCTATCATTCCTTTGCTCGCCGGCTAGACGGCGTGGTGTATTGAGGCGTGGCTCATTCGGCACGCGGAGCGTTTGAACTGCGTGGTGAACCCCAATCATCGGTCCTCGCATGTGAACCCGACACCAGGGAGCGGCGGTATTGGCATTGTGGTGGGTAGTCTGGCGGCGGGCGTGGCACTGCTGAGTGATTTTGGGATTCATGGGTTGTTGGTGATGATTCTATCACTCATGATTGCGGCGATTGGGTTGCGGGATGATATTCGTTACCTCACCGTCAAAACGCGCTTGCTGGTGCAAGTGTTGGCGATTGGCGGATTACTATTCGCATTGATGCCATTTTTCTCGGTCGATAATATTACGCTGTACTCGCTGTTTCTCTTAGGCTTCATGCTTTTTGCCGGGGTGTGGTGGCTCAATTTGTTCAATTTCATGGATGGGATTGATGGCATGGCTGGCATGCAGGTGATTTTCATGCTGCTAGCCGTGGTTGCGCTTGGCTACTGGCAACACCCGGATATTTTGCTGAGCACGACGTGTATTTGGATTATTTCGCTCGCGGCGGCGACGGCGGGGTTTTTGCTACTGAATTGGTCGCCCGCCCGGATTTTTATGGGGGATGTGGGAAGCCTCTATCTCGCCTTTATGGTGTTTGCCATTATGCTGTGGTCGGTATTGCAAGACTGGATGACGTTTCCGGTTTGGCTGATTCTCGGCGCGGCGTTTATTACGGATACGACTACCACATTATTGATCCGCATCTTGCGTGGGGAGCGGTGGTATGAGGCACATCGCAGCCATGTGTACCAGCGACTCTCGCGTTATTGGGGTAGCCATGCGGCCACTAGCCGGGCTTATCTGGCAGTGAATCTTATTTGGCTGACACCGCTTGCTTTCCTCGCCCTCGGGCCCGAGGTGACTTATGGTTGGTGGCTAGTAGGGTTGGCCTATGCCCCCCTTGTTCTTGGTTCCCTTTGCCTTGGGGCTGGCCGACCAGGCGAGATTACTAAATCGCTAAAACCAGCACAAACGCCTTATATTAGCTAATTTTTAACGTTTGTTGCCCATACTAAGCCTATGAGCCATTTAAGGGTTTCTTAGGGTACCTATGCCATTGCAGTTAGCGAATCCTAGCCGTGTCGTCGCCGAGCATATCCGGCGCGGGGAAAATGTTGGGGTGATGGATGACCACCGTAACCCTGACAACGCTGCACTTGTTATGGATCCAGCAGCATTAAAGCTATATGCCGAGGCTGGGCTCAAAGATATTATGCTCGAAATGGATTCGCATTCCTTCAAACGCTATGAGCAACTTCAGGATCAAGTACGTCACGGCACACTTAATAGGGATCAAGTCCGTAATATTATTAAGCGTGAAGGCTTATATTTTGCGTATACAGATCAAAACGGGCGCGCGGGGCAAGATATCGATCAACGTGCCGATCTTATCTATCACACGGCAAAGCTGAATATTAAGCTGCATTCCTATGATGATCTAGAGGCCTGTGCAAAACGCGCTTACGATTCGCTTTCGGATGAAGATCGCGCGCTTTGGCCCAGCCTGAATGCTATGGTCTATGACATGGCCCAAGTTTCGGCGGGCGCACTTCATGTTTCCGCTGAAAAGCAAGAGGCACTTACACGTTTCCAGGAACTTATTCTTAACGAGCGCGTTGAGCTTAATCCGCTTATCGCGACGAAGACGGACGACCATATGGGACAAATGACGGCTCAAAATCTTCAGGGCCGTTCTGTTTTGTTTCTTTATGGTGGAGGCCATATGATAGCAGGGAACGATTTGGATGATCGTATCACAGCTTACACAGGCCAGCCGACCGTCAAATTCATGACAAATGATCCGCAATTGCGGGATATTCTACAACCTTTTGTGGACATACGTCATGGCGCGGTGGATGTACCAAATTATGTCTATGACCCTCATACAGGTGAAGTCCGAGAAGTCCGCAATGGAGTTCGTGCAGCGGGACGCCAGGAAATGCAAACGTTCGCGCCACCTGTGCCGGGGGCGCCGGAGCGCACCGGACCGGGTGAATGGTGCAATTTAGACTTTGGCAATTTGATGCGGTGGGCCTGTTCCTCGCAAGTGGCGCAGGGTGTGCCTAACCCAACCCCCTCTGTGCAAACGCTGCCAGCTGCTCCTGTGGCTTCCGATCAAGACCGGGGTGGCAGCAGGGGATAGCTAAAAGACGGGTTTTAGGTGGTTTTACTGTTGACAGGTGGGCCGATCCTGGGTAGTTAGCGTCCTCATTTTGTATTCTGGGGACTACCATGAAAGTTCTAAGCTCTTTGAAATCCGCCAAAAAACGCGACAAAAACTGCCGCGTGGTTCGCCGTAAAGGCCGCTTGTATGTCATCAACAAGCAAAACCCACGGATGAAAGCCCGCCAAGGCTAAGGCCCGGCGTGGAACATCCCGCCACCCCTCTAAGCAAAGACGCGCATCGCCGTTCGTTCGCCAAAGCTGTCAGCTGGCGCATTACGGGTAGTATTGACACGTTCATCCTGAGTTGGATTGTTACCGGCAGTGTGCATATCGCCGGCACGATTTCGGTGATCGAGATTTTTACCAAAATTATGCTGTTTTATGTCCATGAGCGTATCTGGGGTAAGATCCGCTGGGGCAAAAATTAGCCCACGTTTAAGCCCATTTAATCGAACAGCCAATCGAAGCGGCTTGTTTGGCCGGCCCTTTGCCGGTGGCGACGATTTCCTTCATGGCGAGCAATAATTCGCGTTTGGGGTTGGGGAGGATGTTTGACCAGGACTCATCCAGCCGTCCGCGATATTGCAACTCAAGCCCCGCATTGAAGCCGAAGAAATCCGGTGTGCAAACGGCGCCATAGGCGCGTGCGACGGCCTGAGTTTCATCGATCACATAGGGAAACGGGAAGTGCTTTTCGTGTGCGAGCTTTTGCATGTTGGCGAAAGAATCATCGGGATAGGACTTTGCGTCGTTGCTCATGATGGCGATGGTGCCGATACCCTCGGCCGCCAAGGCGCGTGCATCGCTGATGATGCGATCGAGCTGTTTTTGCACATAGGGGCAATGGTTGCAGATGAACATGACCAGCAGCCCTTTTGGCCCGCGGGCGGATTCGAGCGTATGCTGCTTGCCATCGACCCCGTGTAGGGTAAAGGGCGCGGCTTTCCAGCCAAGATTGGCTTGGGGGGTTTCTGTGCTCGGCATGGTGTTCTCTCTTATGCGTATTTTTTTATAACATCGTCTATGCGCCGATTTTGAGGAGAAATCAATCGCCTCGGGCAATATTTAGAAATTTCATAAAAATCAATCTACTTCCCGGCATATCGCGGTGCAATATAATTGCGTTTTTATGCTACTCATGCTACATTTGCTTCCTCAACGTAGGAGAGCAGGATGGTCACCGGCGTTACTAATTCGGCGATTCGTTACATCGATCAACAAGCGCAGCGTATCGAGCAAAGCAACGCGAAGATCGCGAGTGGGAAAGTCTACACTCCCAATCCCAACAATATCACCACCTATACCCGTGCAGCGACAACGGATACGGCGGATTTGACCGGGATCACTAACCCGGATGATCCGAATAATTTGAGTCCGATCAATGTTTCTTATAACCAGATCGGGCCGACCAGCACCACGACAGAAGAAGGTGGTGACGTGGATGTGGCAGCTGAAGTGGCAGAGCGTAGCAATGCTAGCACGCTGTTTGCCTTCGGGATTGAGGGTCAGAAAAAATCGAACCAGCTGAAAAAGCATATCGTCGATATTCTGACTTAGCGTTTAATTACATTTCAACTGACCCTTAGCGGCTCGCCATTTGTTGCGGAAGGCGCGTTAGTGGATCGACCGCTTTATCGCCTTCGCGCATAGCGAAATGCAATTGCGGCGCTTTTACCCGCCGCTGGTGCCAACGTAACCGATGATTGCGCCTGCTGCAATTTGTTCATCCTTATGAACGCTGACGGTGCGGGCGTGGGAGTAGGATGTGAGGTCGCCGTTACTGTGGCGGAGGATGACCATATTGCCGAAATCTTTCACGTTGGCGCCGATGAATGCCACCTCGCCTGCGCGCGCCGCGCGAATGGGTGTGCCTTCCGGCGCGGCGATGGCGATGCCTTCATTGCCTAGGCCGTTTGTTTGGGCACCGAATTTTTGGATCACCATGCCATTCACCGGCCATTGCCAGCCGCTATTGCTGGGGCTGATGGGCGCGGCGGCCATTTGCGTTGGTGGTGGTAAGTTGCTGGATGTGACGCTTGTGACTTCGGCCGCTTGAACGGTGGGGCCGCTATCCGCTGCCACGATGCCGTTACGGCTATAGAAATTATGGCTACGGTCATCGAGCACGGCCAATTGATCTTGTCCACAGCTTGCGAGTAGGACAGTCGTGATGATCATGAGCGCGGCAACAGCGGACAGGCGCATGGAATAACTCCGTTGAGTATACGAATGTTGGGGTTTCCCCCAACCACAGCGCGCCGACGCGACTTAGGGCTGATAGCACCCTTTTATGTTTGTTCTGTGAGGCTTTTTTGGTTTGCCGCCTCATCTTGATTACGAATAACACACAGGTTTTCTGAACGCAAGGCTAAGAATATTAATGCAGACGACAAAATCCGAAATAAGCTTTTTACTGTAGGAATTACGTCACAGGATTTTTGAACGACTGTATAGGGCGATTTCCCTATTTGTCATTCCCGCGAAAGCGGGAATCTTAGAGTGCTTCTGCGGGTGCAAGATTCCCGCTTTCGCGGGAATGACAAGATCTAACTAAAGAAAAAAACTAACCCGCTACCAGCGGCACGAACCGCACCGGCGCGAGCGCTTCTTTGCGGACTTCATCTTCCGCCACGCGCGTCAGCTTCAGCAATTGCTGATCCGCCACATGCGGGCCCACCGGCACAACCATCACCCCACCAATCGTGAGTTGCGCGAGGAGCGTGTGCGGAATCGTATCCGCCGCAGCCGTCACAATGATGCGTTCATAAGGCGCGGCCAGCGGCCAGCCCTTGCTGCCATCGCCCAAATGCGCGTCGATATTGCGCATTTTTAGCGTTTCAAAGCGGGACTTGGCGAGCTCAAACAGCGGCCGGTGCCGCTCGATCGTATGCACCCGCCGCGCCAGCTTCGCCAGCACCGCCGCCTGGTAGCCCGAGCCGGTGCCAATCTCCAACACACAATGCCGCGGCTGCACATCCAGCGCCTGCGTCATCATTGCCACCACGGAGGGCATGCTGATCGTCTGCTCCATTGCAATCGGCAGCGCATTATCGTCATAGGCCCGGTCATGAAACTGCTCCTCCACAAACGCCTCGCGCGGCACCTGCTCCATCGCCCCCAGCACGCGCGTATCGGTGACACCCGCCTTGCGCAACGACATCAACAGCCGAATTTTTTGGGAAGCAAGCCAGTCATCCTGCGTATTGGCCAGCGCCGGGTGAACCCCCGCAATCGGCTGCGCCACAGGCTTCGCAGCCCCCCTCTTATGCGCCGACGCCATCATGCCATGCCTCCCCTGCAAAACTTAGGGAAAGGAAACCATAGGTTTGGCCCAGCGGCAGTAAAAAACGCCGAAAAAGGGAGTTTTAGAGGCAAATCGTCACACGGCTGTAACAAACTTCCTTTAGTATAAACTTAAATTGATGAGGTTTTATGTCAACCGATGATGAACGCGAAAATCCGCCACCACCTGAAGAATTAGGCGTCATGGATTTAGATTCCCCATGGGGCATATTTAGAATGCATGGCAGGGAAGAAATAGTACGATTTATGGGGGAAGCCGGCATTCAAGCCAAAATGGCAATACCTTGCACTAGTCTGGACGATCTTTTGCTAGCAGTGCCCGCAGGCATAAACCTTAATGATAACTTTATAATAGCTTATGGATTTAATAAATTGCAGGAACGTCTTCAAGCACAACCACTATTCAATCGTCAGCTTGCTATCAAAGAACTTGCCGGTTCGCTTTTCGACATTGTGGAACAGATAAATGAAATAAATACAGGCACAAGAAAGCTTCCATCCTTTGAAGCAAATAAACACATGCTGCCAGCAGAAAAACGAAAACTGGACCTGATAACTATGCCGCCAGTCTTTATATCCGCACACGCCCGACATGACCACAAAGCCGGCGCCGAGCTTTATAAACCAATCGCTGAAAAATTTCTCGATAGCCTCGACCAATACCTAGCTAACCTCGTTCCTCAGAAAGAACAACAAACAAGTATGGTCGAAAAATACGCAGTTCGCACCGGCCCTGGACAAGGGCCATATTGCCCCGGCTAGCACATCACTTCACCACCGCCCGCAACTGCTTCAACACCGCGTAATTCGTCATATCCATATTAATCGGCGTCACGGTAATCCACCCCTCTTTAATCTTCATATAATCCGCATCCGGCTGCTCGGTGAAGGGCTCCGTCCGCTGCCCGCCGATCCAGATATAGGGGCGCCCATGCGGGTCCACTCGGCGATGCAGATTATCATCCAGCTTCCGCCGCCCCTGCGGGCAGGCAGCACGCCCCTTCACCAGCTCCACCGGCAGCGCCGGGAAGTTCACATTCATAAACGTATCATGCGGCCAATCAATCGCCGTCAAATCCCGAATAATCCCCGCCGCGAACTGCTCCGGCACATCCCAGCTAATGCCCTCATTCGTCAGCACGTTGGAAAACGCGATGGCCGGAATCTCCAGCAACGTCGCCTCCATCGCCGCTGCGATCGTGCCGGAATACGTCACATCCTCCGCCAGATTGCTCCCGCGATTCACGCCCGATAACATCAACCCCGGCCGCTTATCCTTCAGCATTTCCATCACACCCACCAGCACCGCATCCGTCGGCGTGCCCATCACCGCGAACCGGCGCTCACTCACCTGCCGATACCGCAGCGGCGCATGCAGCGACAACGAATGCCCCGCCCCGCTTTGCTCCTTATCAGGCGCCACGACCCACACATCGTCCGACAACGTCCGCGCAATGCGCTCCAGCACCGCAATGCCCTCAGCCTCAACGCCATCATCGTTACTGATCAGGATACGGGTGTTTTTTAGATTGATTGCCATTTACCTCTCCCATCGGGAGAGGTCTAAATTCGCCTTCGAATTTAGGTTGAGGGCCACACCGCTCAATCCCCCATCAGCGCAAAATAAAAGACACGCACAAGCCCTCACCCGAAATCGTAAAGAACGATTTCGACCTCTCCCGATGGGAGAGGTAACGCGGCGCACTTCGTTATGCATGATTGCCACCAATCACCGTCATCCCACCCATATAAGGCACCAGCGCGTCCGGAACTTTCACCGACCCATCCGCCTGCTGGTAATTCTCCAAAATCGCCACCAGCGTGCGCCCCACTGCGAGGCCAGAGCCATTCAGCGTATGCACAAACCGCGTCTCCTTCTCGCCGGAGCGATAGCGCGCCTTCATCCGACGTGCTTGGAAATCACCGCAGTTGCTGCAGCTCGAAATCTCGCGGAACGTATCCTGCGCTGGCAGCCACACTTCGATGTCAAACGTCTTGCGCGCCGAAAACCCAGTATCCCCCGCACAAAGCAGCATCACCCGGTAATGCAGGCCGAGGCGCTTGAGCACCTCCTCCGCACAGCCCAACATCCGCTCATGCTCCGCCTCCGATTGCTCCGGCGTGGTGATACTCACCAGTTCCACCTTCGAAAACTGGTGCTGCCGAATCATCCCCCTTGTATCCCGCCCCGCCGAGCCCGCCTCAGAACGGAAACACGGCGTCCACGCCGTCATCCGCCGCGGTAGCTGCGCAGCATCTAAAATTTCATTCGCGGCTAAATTCGTGAGCGACACTTCGGAGGTCGGAATCAATCCAAACCTGCTAGTTTTGAATCCTTGCTTCTCTTCTTCAAATCTCTGCTGAAACCATTTCATTCCTTCGGATGGACTTAACTTTAAAGCTTCTCTCCATTCCATATTATTAGTGAAGAAGAGATCTCCTTCAAACTTCGGCAACTGCCCCGTGCCGAACAACGCCGCATCTTTTACCAGATACGGCACCTGGTGCTCGGTATACCCAAACTCGCCGGTATGAATATCGAGCATAAAACTCGCCAGCGCCCGCTCCAGCTTGGCGAGCGCCCCGCGCAACACCACAAACCGCGCACCGGAAAGTTTGGCGGCGGCCTCAAAATCCATCAGCCCCAGCCCTTCGCCAATCGCGACATGGTCCTTCGGCGACGCAATCGCAGGCTTGCTGCCCACCACGCGCAACTCCACATTGCCCGATTCATCCGCCCCATTCGGCACATCATCCGCGAGGATATTCGGAATGCTCGCCAGCGCCGCGTCAAACGCACCGCCCTCACCGCTTTCCAGTGCTGCGATTTGCTCCTTTAGTGCTTTGCCCTCAGCGAGCAGCGGCGCGATGTCGCGCCCTTCCTTCTTCGCTGCTGGAATACCCTTCGCGATCTCATTCGCACGCGCCTGCAGCGCTTGCACCTGTGTTTTCCCGCCACGATCTTCCGCGTCGAGCTTTTGCAGCGCCTCCACATCCACCGCATAATTCCGCCGCGCCATCGCCGCCTTGAATGCATCCGGGTTTTTGCGAATCAGTTCTTTGTCGTGCATGGTATCTTCCTTTATTCAGCCATCTCAGCGGGGATAATGAATGCGTCCGCACTGGCGCGGCGGCGCTCGATTAATCGGCCAACCACAATAGAAACCTCATAAAGCGCATAAAGCGGAATGAAAAGCAGGACTTGGCTCAAGATATCCGGCGGGGTGATAAATGCCGCGATGGTGAGCAAAATCACCACAGCGTAACGGCGGCCCTTTGCAAGCGTTTGCGCCTTTAAAAAGCCGACGCGAATGAGCAGCGTGAGCAAAATCGGCAATTGAAACGCGAGGCCGAACGCGAGGATGATATGCATCACAAGGCCGAGATACTCACTCACCTTCGCTTCAATCGTCAGCGGCAACCCACCTTGTTCTGCGGGAATTTCAAACGAGATAAAAAACGCCCAAGCTTTCGGCAATATCAGGTAATAGGCCATCGCCGCGCCGATAAAAAACAGAGCCGGCGCGCAGACGAGATACAGCGCCAGCACCCAGCGTTCGCTTGAACACCCCGGTGCCACGAACAAATACACCTCCGTCGCGATATACGGAAACGCCACAAAAAAGCCGCCATAGATAGCGAGCTTGATATAGGTCACAAATGTTTCGGTGAGGTTGGTCGCGATCAGCCGATGTTCATTATCGCCAAACGCTTGCGCCAGCGGGTGCAGCAGAAACTGATAAATATCTGCCGCAAAAAAATAGCATAGGCCGGTGGCGACAAGCCACACAGCGACGCTGCGCATCACCCGGCCGCGTAGCTCGATGAGGTGGGAAATCAGCGGGGTTTCTTGGTCAGTCATGGGGGAGATTCCCATTCTCCGGCTTCACCGCACTAAGCGTTTCCAGCTCCCGCACGTCATAGGCCTTTTGCGGGTTGCCATCCATATCGATAATGGTGGTCATGTTTTGGCGCAGGTCGTCCATCCCCGCCTCTTCCATCACCTGATGCATTTGCGATTTGAGGCCCGCATACACCCCACGAATCTCACGCAAAAAGCCCATCACGTGTCGCACCACCACGGGCAAATCCTTCGGCTTGATGAGCACGATTCCTGCCACCGCGATCAGCGCTATTTCTGAAAGTCCGATATCGAGCATGCATCCCTCGTCATTCCCCGAATTTACAAAGTAAATTCTAGGGGAATCCATCACTGCCGCGTCCCATGGATCACCCGAATCGCTGCGCGATTCGGGTGATGACGGCGTTCTACTTCTTCTCTTCCGGCGGCAGCACTTGCTGTTTGCCGTTTTTTTCGTCGCCGTTGAGCTCATCGCGCAGGTTTTTGATGCCTTTGCCGATATCGCCCATCACGCGCGGCAGCTTGCCCGCGCCAAAAAGAATGACCACCACGAGCAGCACCAAAACCAAATGCATAATCTGCATAAATCCTCACAAAATTCGTTGCTGTAGGCTTAGCACAGGCCTTAGGCCGCCGCAAGGAGCTGTTGCCATTCCGCCAGTAAAACCGCGTCGTCGCTAGGCAAAACGGCGGGGAGTGAGCGGTGCACCCGCTCCGCCCGTGCTAATGCTGCGCCCTCAAGCGGCGTGCTAGCAGCCGCAACCTCACGGATTTCCCCCATTAAATCGCGCACCGGCTCGCCAATCAATGCGCCATTACCGTGGAGCACTAGGTCGCACCCAGCCGCCAGCGAGCGCTCCGTGCGCTCCCCAAACGAGCCGCCGAGGGCTTTCATGGAGAGGTCATCGCTCATCAGCAGCCCATCGAACCCGATTTTCTCCCGAATATAACCAATCACAATCGGCGAAAACGTCGCGACGGTAGTGGCATCGAGCGCCTTATACAAAATATGCGCCGTCATCGCGAGTGGCAGATCGTTCAGCGCGCGGAAGGGCATGAAATCGCTCGCTTCCAGCTCCGCCAGCGATGCTGATACCACCGGCAACGTCTCATGCGAATCCGCCGTCGCACGGCCGTGGCCGGGAATGTGCTTGAGGATCGAGAGAATCCCCCCATCCCGCAACCCATTCGCCTGGGCCCGAGCAAGCTTCGTAACAACTTCCGCCGTATCCCCAAACGCGCGATTGCCGATGATCGCGTGGCACTCCGGCGCCAGCACATCGGCCAGCGGTGCACAATCGGTGGTAATGCCACCCGCGCGTAATTCCGCCGCCATCAATCGCGCACTCACATACACTGCGCGTTCCGCGTCCGCTTGCGCCGCCAGCTCCAACGCCGGCGGATATTTCCGCCAATGCGGCGGCTTGAGGCGCGCCACTCGCCCACCTTCCTGATCCACGAGAATGGATGCATATGGATGATCCAGCGCCAATTTAATCTCCGCCGAAAGCGCCGCGAGTTGCGCCGGGCTTTCCACATTCCGCGCGAAGAGAATCACGCCGTACGGTCGCTCTTTAGCCAAGAATGCACGCTCCTCGGAGGTAAGCACCGTTCCGCTGACGCCGCAGATGAAGGATTTAATCACGCTTACTTCCCAGCCGGGATACACGCCTGTTTTGCCGCTGCCAACTTCGCGCATGCTGCTTTCGCCGCATCTGCCGAGGCAAATCCGCTGGCGCGCAAGCGATAAAGCGTGGTGCCGTTGGATTCCACCGGAATGATGATCGGCGAGCCTTTGATCGTATCACCAAATTTCGCGGTGATTTTCTTCCACGTCGCTTGTGCTTCCTCTTCCGATTTCAGTGCGCCTAGTTGGACTTTGTAATCTCCACTCGCTGCTGCGGGTTTAGCTGCGGGTGCGACCGGTTTGGCTGCAGCCACGGGCTTCGCTGTCGTTACCGGTTTGGTTTCCTTGGCGGTGGCAACGGGGACTTCCTTCACCTCCGTTGGGGCTGGTTTGGCAGCGGGTTTCTCATTGATCATGGCGGGGGCGGATACGCTTGGTTTTGCCGTCTCAGCGGTGGCGGTATCTGTTGGTTTTACATACGTCGTGGTTGGTGGCGGTGCGGAAGCACTATCCTCGTCGCCCGCATCTTCTGCACTCATGGCAGCGTTGGCCTTTTCGGGCTCGGGCAGCAATTTCTCAACTTTCTGCTCGCCGGTGCTGGGGGCGATCACGTCGTAAATGGTTTTATCCTTATTAGGGAATTTTTCGCCTTCGGGATCGGCGGGGGCTTGCTTGATGGGGGAATTATCCGCCTGCACAACGAGCATGTCGCCCTCGCTCGCCGATTGGGTGCTGGAGCGATAGGCATAATGGGCGAGTGCGGCAAAACCCGTGATGGCAACTACCAGCACCATCCACGACATGGCGCGCGAACGCGGCGCTTCCGATGGGTCAGCAATATCGTCAAAATCATCTAGATCAGGTCTCATCGTAACTCCTCCACCGGCACCACGCCGCATACATTTAGGGCGGACGCTACAACAACCGCCATCGCCCGTGCAAGCGCTAATCGCGCCGTTGTGAGTGCAGGCTGATCGGCCTGGACGAAGCGGATATCGGCATCCTTCGAGCCCACGTTCCACAGGCCATGGAAGGCGGCGGCCACCTCCTGCACATAGTAAATAATCCGGTGCGGCTCATGCGCAATTGCCGCCTGCTCCACCTGGCGTGGCCATGCGGCGAGTAGCTTAATGAGGGTGAGCTCCGCGGGATGGTTTAACACCGTAAGCTGCTCAGCCGTGACGGTTTCGGAAGCTTTGAACGCAGCCGGAGCTTGCTCCGCCGCCAATCGCAGCACGGATTTGGCGCGTGCATGGGCGTATTGCACGTAGAATACGGGATTATCTTTCGATTGTTCTTTCACTTTTTCTAGGTCGAATTCCATTACCATGTCGCTTTTGCGCATGAGCATCACGAAGCGCAGAATATCGCGTCCTACGGCTTCCATCACATCCCGCACAGTAATGAACGTCCCCGCCCGTTTGCTCATTTTAAACGGCTCGCCATTCTGGAACAGATGCACCAGCTGGCATAAAATCACATCACAATCCGCCTTGCCGCCTGAAAGCGCCCGCACTGCCGCCCGCAAGCGTTTGAGGTATCCCCCATGGTCCGCCCCCAGCACCAAAATCTGGTGGTTGAACCCGCGCGAAATTTTATCCTGCGCCAGCGCGAGATCCCCCGCGATATAGGCATAACTCCCGTCCGATTTAATCACCGGCCGGTCCGTATCGTCGCCATAGGCCGTCGATCGGAACAGCGTCAGCTCCACCGGCTCCCAATCCTCCGGCGCCTTGCCCTTTGGCGGCTCCAGCACGCCGCGGTAAATCAGCCCGTGCCCGCGCAACGTATCGATCGCTTCCTCAATCTTGTTCGCCCGCAGCAGCGCCGCTTCGGAGGTGAACACATCATGATAAATCCCGAGATCCGCTAGATCCTGCTTGATCAGCGCCATCATCGCCTCAAGCGCGATGGCTTTGCATGCAGGCAACCACACATTCTCCGGTGCATCCATCAGCTCGCTGCCATGCACCGATTGAATCGCCGCGCCCGCTGCTTTCATATATTCACCCGGGTAAAGCCCCTCGGGAATCTCCCCGATCATCTCCCCGCACGCCTCGCGATAGCGCAGATACGCCGACCGGGCGACCTTCTCTACCTGCGCGCCCGCATCGTTGATGTAATATTCCTTGGTAACGCTATAGCCCGCCTTCAGCAGCAGCAGCGCAAGCGAATCGCCCACCACTGCCCCGCGCGCATGACCCACATGCATTGGCCCGGTCGGGTTCGCTGAGACATATTCCACATTGATTCGCTCGTTTTTGCCGATGGTCGAGTTCCCAAATCCCGTTCCCTCGCTCAAAATCGCCGGCACCACCGCCTGCCACGCGCTGGGCGTGAGCCGGATGTTGATGAAGCCTGGGCCGGCGACGCTTACTTCCTCCACCGCCGGAAGCCCGCGCAGTTTTTCTGCAATTTTATCCGCAATCTCGCGTGGTTTTTGTTTGGCCTGCCCTGCGAGCACCATTGCCGCGTTGGTCGATAAATCCCCGTGCGTCGCATCCCGCGGCGGCTCCAGCGTCACGGCGTCGAGCTTCATGCCGGGAACAACAGCCTCGGCAGCAGCGAGCACATGGTTACGATAAATTTCAAAAATATTCACTGGCAGCCCCTTCAAAAGAGGCCCAGTTCTAGAACAAATCCCGTGGATTAGTCACGTATAATTACGGCTGGCTGCCGTGGTTTTTCACCGATTTGCCTTGGGGGATCATTTTCTTCTCGGTGCTCGCCACCCGATAACGGCTGGAAAGCCACTATATCCGCCGGGTGGATAAGGTTTGCTAGTGGATTATCGCCACCGAAATGCTGTTCGGGTTGGGCCATAAGCTCAGCTTCAACGGCAGGGCGCAGTTGTTGCAAATATTGGCTGCGCGTCAGCGGTGGTGGATGTGTTGGTTCAGCTGTGGCATGCAACTCGTTCGGTGTGATGCCGGCTTCGCGCGCGAGGGCCACGGTTTCAGGATCCCCGAGCTGTCCCCTAATATACGTGGCGAGCCCATGCCCTCTGCCCAATAATGCCGCAGTTGCATCGGCCAATCGTTCCTGATTGCGCTCCGTTTCGTGCGTTTCATCATTATGTACGGCGACTTTGCCTTTATCCGTCGGATCGCCATGATGCAGGTGCCCCAGCTCGTGCCCAGCCATGTCGATGATCTCATCCGGTTCCATCTTCGGATCGACTGGGATAAATCGCGTTCCCTCACGGGTAAGTTCCGCGCCACCTTGGCTTCCCATTTCTTTTGGGTCGATCGCAATTAAACGTGGTGCTGATTCCATCCCCAATTGCTTGGCCATTTCCGCTACCGCCGCCAACACTCGTGGGTTTTCGTAGGGTGTCATGGAGGCCAGGACCTCGTCGGAAAATTCGCGCTGCTGGCGAACATACTCTTCCGTCCAGCGATGTTCTTGTTCGGTAACCACGAAAACCGGCTTGCCCTGTTCATCGCGAGAAAGGTTCATTTTGCCTTTTTCCGCTAACATATCGCTGAGCACGATCGTCGGCATTTCGCCGCTGCTTAGCACTAATTCATCATATACCCGTTGGGCTGACGGCAATAGCTCATCACGCTTTAGCTCGATACGGGCCGGTGTGGCTGGGGGTAGATCGTCTTGATCGGTTTCGTTATCCATCGAGCACCTTAGTGCGGCCGATCACGCGAAGCAGCTTTCCCGGCACTGACACCAAGTGCCGCGCCATTCTCCACCACATGCTCACCGCCCGCCATACGCTGCATAGGCTGGGTGATTGAGCGGTCGATAAGAGAGGGATCTACTGGGCATCGACCGGCGGCCACTTCAATATCGGCCCCTTGGCGGGCAAAATCGAGACGCGGACCTATAGCTGGGTGATGAGGATCAAGCTCGCGCTCAAACTCTGCTAACGATATACCGCGAGCAGCAGCGATCCGTTTAACGTCTTGGTAGTTAGGATCCATGGCATCAGCAAATTTTTCGCCCTGACATAATTCGACCGCTTTCGAATCTGCTCGCCTTTCTCTCGCGTGAGTTAACTGTCCGCTTTCATCGTTATGTACCGCTGCAAGGCTAGCCGGAGATAGGTCCTTATTCGCAACATGCCCTAGTTCATGCGCCAGAACACCAAGAGCATCCTGAGTCGATAAATTAGGGTCCATAAAGATCACCGGATCGCCATCCCTAACCGCATAAGCCGCTCCAAGAGAATTTATCTTTTCTCTCTCTATAGCCAGCAATCTTGGCTCTTTAATATTATAACCTTGGTCATTCAATTTTTTGACCATTGCTTTCAATTGCGTTTGTACCTCTGGATTACTGTAAGGCGTCGTACTCACCGAAGCGATCTCTTCAGCCGTCAGAGAGTTCTCTTTAGCATCTTGCTCTGTCCAGCGGCGCGCAGCCTCGGGTACAAGAATGAATGGCGCGCCATTTTCGGCATGAAAAACCGTTGACATGCCCTGCTTATCAGGACGCCCATTATCGACAATGATAGCAGGGGCTGGCTCATTGGGATTATCCTTTACGAGCCGTTCATAGGCCTCCCGCGCTTTTGGCAAAAGGCTTCCTGACGGAATGAGCCTGGTGGGGCCCAAGGCTAGCCTTTGCGCGTGTTCTTCCTCAGGACTTATACGAATATTATCAGCCACAACACCCCTCGCAACAATACAATTATGGCTAACAAGCATTAATATATAGTTAATTTATGAGCTTACGTCCGTGCCGCCGGGTCAAAAATCCGGGCGTGTTCTTCGAGGGCGAAGCGGTCCGTCATGCCGGCGATGAAGTCGGCGATGATTTCGGCGGTGCGTTGGGTGCCTGTGCCATCCGTCTGGGCGTACCAGACCGAGGGTAAACAGCCTGGTTCTTCAAGGAAAAAGTTGAAGAGTTCCTGTACCACCCGGCGGGCCTTACTGGTCATGCGGTTGACCTTGAAATGGCGGTACATATGCTTGAATAGGAATGTTTTGATGGATTTATTGACGATTTCCATCTCTGCCGAGAAACGCACGAGTTGCTGGCCCAGCTTGCGCACATCTTCCGGTGAGGTGATTTTGAAATCTTTAATCCGCGCTTGGGTGTTGCCTAGCACGTCGCTCATCATGCGGTTAATCATCCGCCGCACCACTTCGTGGCTTTGGCGTTGGGGGGAGCATTGGGTATTGGCCACGCACTTCCATGATAAGTTCGCCGAGTAGCGGCAGGCCTTCCAACTCGTCGAGCGTGAAGAATCCCGCGCGCAGACCGTCATCGATGTCGTGGTTATTATAGGCGATGTCATCGGCAATGGCGGCGACTTGGGCTTCGGCGCTGGCGTAGCTGCTTAACTCTAAGTCCTGCTGCTCGATGTAATAGACGAGTGCGCGGGGAAGCGGCCTTGCACCGGCGAAGCCTGTGAGGGGCCCGTTATGCTTCGCGATGCCTTCGAGTGTTTCCCAGGTGAGATTCAGCCCATCGAAATCGGCATAGCGATTTTCGAGATGAGTGAGGATGCGGATGGTTTGGGCGTTATGGTCGAACCCGCCAAAATTTGCCATCGCTGCGTGCAACCCATCTTCCCCCGCATGGCCGAAGGGTGGGTGACCCAGATCATGCGCGAGGGCTAATGCCTCCGCCAAATCCTCATTCAGATGTAAACTGCGGGCGAGACCACGGGCAAGTTGCGCGACTTCCAGCGAATGGGTCAGACGCGTGCGGTAATGGTCGCCCTCGTGATTGACGAAGACTTGCGTCTTATATTCCAACCACCGAAACGCGACCGAGTGAATGATACGGTCGCGATCCCGCTGATGCGGTGTGCGCATGTGGCATTCGCGTTCAGAAAATAACCGCCCGCGGGATTTTTCGGGGTCGGTCGCATATGCTGCTAAATTCAGATACTGGGTCATGGGCGCGACGATAGTTCAAGAAAAACGCTTGAGCAACTAATCCTGACGCTCGTTCTTATAACAAAAGCGTACAACGCTTTCCGGATGCCGAATGCACAACATTCCCACGACAAACTTTGCAAGAATACTGAGGAAGATCGACATACTGCCATGACTGCCTAAACTTAATGCCCCCTGCCAAATATCCGGAAGCATCCAAAGCAAATTAATCGTTGCGAAGGCAGCATCCGCCAAAAAATAGAGACCCACCGCTCGCACAATCACACCAAACGCTTGTTTGTCCTTCATAATTTTCTCCCTGGGTTACATGGGCCAAACCCTATGGGTTACCGCCTTCTCGGTCAAGTAGAAGCACAGCACTATTGTAGCCACACAGCAATTGCCCTACATTACAGCAATGGAACAAGCCTTCACCGTCTCCCCCGCCGCCACCGCGCGCATCGCGCATTTGCTCGCAAGTGAACCCACTGGCTCGCGACTACGCGTTGCTGTTGAAGGTGGCGGTTGCTCCGGCTTTCAATATAAGTTTGATTTCGAGCAGACGCCGCCCGCGAGTGATGACAGGATATTCGGGACGGATAAGGCGCCGGTGATTATCGATGAGACATCGCTCAACTTTATTGCCGGGGCGATGCTGGATTATGTCGAGACTTTAGGTGACGCGCATTTCGAGATTAAAAATCCGCAGGCGAAAAGCAGCTGTGGGTGCGGGAATAGTTTTAGCGTCGCGCTTTAGCGATAGCGCGCTTGGCCACCGTCCCGCATGGGAACTTTTTCGATACCCTGAGTCACTTCTTCCATTCGATCAAACCCGGCAAAAAGCTCGCGAAGGGTATTGGGGAGCATGTAATGTTTGTGATCCCTAAGATCGAGCTTGGCAAAAGCGGGGGTATTTTCCGCAATCGGGATCGTTTTACAAAACACACTCAACTCTTCAGCCGCTCCATCGGTTAGCGCATAGCCTTTGGTATGGTGGCCAAGCACGATGGCTTGCATTTCGCCTTTCTTGATGAATTTTTTGATCATGCCCGCAATCAAACCCAGGCGACCAAGCTCATCGAGTTTTTGGTAATCGGTAAACTGATGGCCACCCTCGCCGCAAGCGGCGCGGTACAAATCATCGGTATAAGAAACTGGTTTGGCGGTGGCTAATAGCTCATCCAGCAAAGAGGCAGATAAGGGGGATTTGACGGCTTCGCCTAATGCATTTTTTAGGCTCTGGATATCGACTTTATTAAAGTGGATAGTAAAATGATGCGCCGGATAATTCCGCCAATCCTCTTCTTGCAGCGCGCCAATTTCGACATCCATGCCACACAATGTTTGTGCGGCGTCATCCGTTACCATGACCATGAGCAACCGACGATCGGGCCCATAAATGACGCGTAACGCATCCTTTTGTATCAGGTCCCGCAACAGCCTGATCATCTTTGCCTTAGGCATAGGCACTATATTGGAGCCTGGCCGTTCGTGGGCGAGCAAACGCCCTGCATAATTGCTGGAAATAACTCTTGCTCCCGCTAACAAATCGCTAATGAGTTCATAATCATCGCCGATCCGATCGCGAAATTGTGACAAATGGACGATATGATCATGTGGTCCAAAATCATAGAATGGGTAGCAAGTTTCTTTCGCAACTGGGCCCAATTGGGGTTCTACTTTAAAATCTAATGCGCGCAATTCTGTTGCTGCCTTATCCGTGACAGCAATATCTCGAAGGCGCCCTTCTCGATCAAACACGCGGCGCAATTCGTCGCGCATCACCAGCTTGCGTATGCCGGCTATGACGTTGGCTTGCTGTTTTAGTGCTTCTGTTTGTTGGTCATAATTCATGGTGCATTCCCGAGCCCAGCATCAGACTTTATCAGAAACTCGCTTCAGAATTATGACGTTTTTGTGAAATGTTAACCTAGGTTAAACACTTGCAGAAAGCTGCGGTTGCTTACATAACCAGCCTATGACCATTTCCATCGCCACCTTCAACGTCAACTCCATCAAGGCTCGCCTGCCCAATGTGCTGGCGTGGCTGGATGCCGCAAAGCCGGATATCGCCCTGCTACAGGAGCTAAAATGCGTGAACGAAGCTTTCCCTGCGATGGAGATTGAGGAACGCGGCTACAACCTCGCCCTTCACGGCCAGAAAACCTATAATGGCGTCGCTATCCTCTCCAAATTCCCACTCGATGATATCATCCGCGATTTACCGGAAGCGGATGGGGATGACCATGCGCGCTATATCGAAGCTGTTGCGAGTGTGCCTGGTGGCGCCATCCGCGTGGCCAGCGTCTACGTTCCCAATGGCCAGGCCATCGATTCCGATAAGTTTCCGTACAAGCTAAAATTCCTCGAGCGTTTGCGCACTCATTGGCAGAAGCAGCTCGCTTTTCATGAGATCGCGGTGCTGGGTGGCGATTTCAACGTCGCCCCTGCCCCACTGGATGTTTATGACGCCGTGGCACTTGATGGCAGCGTTTGCTATCACCCGGCTGAGCGGGAGCGGTTGCGCGCCCTCACCAATCTTGGTCTTTACGATGCGTTCCGCGCGTTGCACCCGCATGATCGGCAGTTCAGCTGGTGGGATTATCGTGGGAATGCGTATGAAGCTGGACATGGGTTGCGTATCGATCACCTCCTCATCTCGCCGCTGGCGGCTGACCGGCTGGTAGCGTGCCATATCGATGAAACGCCGCGGGCATTGGATAAGCCATCGGATCATGCGCCGGTGGTATGCACGCTCGCAATAACGTAGCATAGTGGCGAACTTTTCTTACCCCCCGAGGCTAGATAGTGAAACCCTTGCGGCTTTCGAGACTCGCGCGACCGAGATTTTTAAGGCCATTGAGATATTGGCTAGAAATGAAGGCGTACACTTAAGTCATATTTTCGCCTCTGCACTTACATTATCAGTAAAAAAAGTACCTTACAGGGACATGTCCCTGTCTTATCAGATTGTAATGGACGCGCGCGGTGGATTGGGAGATGTAACCCCCAAAAACTCTGAATTATGCCGTAAAGTTTTTGCTGACTGGCATGAGCTGGCGGCGGATTATGCCGCTGCCTATGCCGTTGCGAGGGACAAGGCTAGAATAGCAACTCAAGAAGCAAAAGCCGAGAGGGAGCAAGCCCGCAAGATAGCAGCCGCTGCAAAGCGTCAGCAAGAATTGGCTCAAAAAAAATTGGAACAAGCTGAATGGGGGACACGTATAAAAAAGAAGGGCCAAATGAGAGCAGATGCCGCAGTTATGGAGACATTCGATATGCGCGCTAGAAATATTTATGAAACGCTCACTGATCTACTTACTAAGGCTTCGCCGCAGGTTTCGAAATATGACATTTTTTCTCTTAGTGAAATAAATACTAAACGCGTTCGCTATAAGACTGCGGGCTTAAGAAACGGTGAATCATTTGCGGATGCTTTAACGAAAATTCGAGGTGCTTTTGGCAATCATCCACCAGCCGATCTTGAAAAAGCATTGGATGACTGGCGCACATTAAGGGATGATTACCAAAACCCAATTCGCACTAAGTCTCGTTAAGATTGATCTTTGAATTTAATTTTGAAGCGGGCTTCTTCGGCGTCGTTCTCGCTGAGTTCGGGTGCGGTTTCGGCCGGCGGGGTGTAATTGCCGCGTGCGCCGGGGACAGCGAGTTTGATGGTAGTGCCGCCGACATCAATACTGCCGAGACCTAATTCTTCGCGCGCCATTTGACGGCTTGGGGGCAACTCGTATGCATTTTCTGCGAGGGGAAGTACTTTGTTGCGGCCGGCGTTTTTGGCTTCATAGAGCGCGTCGTCGGCACGTTTGAGGAGGGTATCGGGTGTGTCGGTCGGCAGCATGGTGGCGTAGCCGATGCTGACAGTTTTTTGGATTGGGCTATCTGGGTGGGTAATGGTGAATGGTGTGGATTCGACAGCTTTGCGCAGGCGCTCAGCGGCCTCATAAGCACGTGCGGCGTCGGTTTCGGGCATGAGGATAACGAATTCTTCGCCGCCATAGCGTGCGGCCAAATCGGCGCTGCGGATGGCTTTGACGATGATGGAGGCGAGTTCTTTCAGCACTTCGTCGCCCACCGCGTGGCCGTAGGTGTCGTTCACCGACTTGAAATGATCCATATCCATAATCACGGCGGAAAGGCTGCGCCCCTGCTCCAGCGCCTGGCGCACAAGGTTTTTCAAGTGCGTGTCGAGATAGTGGCGGTTATAGAGGCGGGTGAGGCCATCCGTCACCGCCATGGAAACGCTTTCCTGGTAATTCGATTTCAGGGCTTCCTGATATTTTTTACGGCGGATTTGGGTTTTGACGCGGGCGAACATCTCGTTGAAATCAACCGGCGTGAGCAGGTAGTCGTTCACACCCAGCTCCAGCCCTTTGAGCATGAGATGTTGGTCATCCTCATCCACCAGCATGACAATCGGCACGTTGCGCACTTGCTCGATGGCTTTGAATTGGGTGGCAAGGCGCAGCCCATCGATATCCGCCAATTGGGTGGAGATGAATACAAGATCGATCGTGTTCTCTTCCCCACGTGCGTAGTCGAGCGCTTGTTTATGGTCGCTGAAATGTTTGACGATGTAACCGCCAGAAGTGAGTTTTTCACTGACACGGCGAGCTTGCACAACATCGTCATCAATCAACATGAGATTACTGCCGCGCATGTCGAAATTCAGTGAAAGTCACTCGCACTCATACCGAGCTGGCTGCCGGATTTATCGCGTAAGCGCAGTTCATCGATCAGCACTTTAATGCGCACGAGGGAGCGTACACGGGCAAAGAGCGCGGTGTCGTTAATCGGTTTGGTGATGAAATCGTCCGCACCGGCTTCGAGTCCAGCCACGCGGTCGGACGGTTCGGAAAGGGCGGTGACCATGACGACGGGGATGTGTGAGACATCCGGATCCGCCTTGAGGCGACGGCAGGTTTCAAAACCGTCGATGCCAGGCATCATCACATCGAGCAGGATGAGGTCCGGGTTTTTTGTTTTCGTTTGCTCGATGGCTTCAAAGCCATCCTTGGCAGTGACGTCGTAATACTCATTGGCGAGCTTCGCTTCGAGAAGCTTGATATTGGCCGGCACATCATCGACTACGGCACTAATCCGGTCACGCATTACCCTTTATGCTGCTGTCCGCAGCTCTAAAAACCGGCGGATGGTCATTAGAAAATCATCAATCGCGATGGGTTTTGAGGTAAGCTTCACAGCCAGCAGCCATGATTTTTCCTCATCGTCCTTCATCGCGAAGGCGGTTACAGCAATAATTGGAATATGCTGGATCTGCGAATCCACTTTTGATTTTGCGGGTGACATCGAGGCCCGGAAATCTCGGAACAGTTGTATATCCATCTCACAATTAAGTCCGGCTGCACATTGCGGGTGATGCTGATAGCTTCGATCCCCTCTTTGGTCTCGTATGTCTCGTAGCCATTCGCGCCCAAAAGATCGCGAAAGAGCTTCAAGTTCAGGTCGTTATCTTCGACGATGAGAATCTTCTTTGCCATGCGCGGCGGTTCTCCCTGTTAGCCGTAATATAGTTACTTTTTCGGGAATTATTTACGGAAAACTCCTGCTCCCTCTCCCCTCGCGGGAGAGGGCTGGGGTGAGGGGGTTCTCCACTGGCGAAAAGCGGGGGTTGGCCCCCTCATCCTAACCTTCTCCCGCAAGGGGAGAAGGGATAAAAATTAATGCGCGTCGCCCCAGTGCTGGCCGATGCCTGCTTCGACCGTCAGGGGGACGGAAAGTGCGGCTACATTTTCCATCGTGCGCTTCACTTGCGGGGCGAGCGCGGCGGCTTGGTCTGCTGGAGCTTCGATGATGAGTTCGTCATGCACTTGAAGGAGAAGACGCGCCCCTTTCACCTCTCCCACCGGGAGAGGTCGAAATCCGCCTTCGGATTTCGGGTGAGGGCCCGACAGTGAAGAAGACTGCAGCGCGGCGCCCTCACCCAAAATTTGCGGGGGCAAATTTTGACCTCTCCCGGTGGGAGAGGTAAGAAGTCCATGCACCTCAATCATCGCGCGTTTGATGATATCTGCCGCTGTGCCTTGCAGCGGCGCATTGATTGCTGCGCGCTCCGAGAACGACCGGAAGTTCGGGTTCTTTGCATTAATATCGCGCACGTGAATGCGGCGACCATACAGCGTTTCGACATATTCATGCTCGCGCGCGAACTGGATCGTGCGATCCATATATTCCCGAATCCCCGGATAGCGCTCGAAATATTTGCCGATATAGGTCGATGCCTCGGAGCGCGAAATACCGAGCTGCGCGCTTAAGCCATGCGCGCTGATGCCGTAAATAATCCCGAAATTAATCGCCTTTGCGCGGCGGCGAATTTCGGGGGTCATTTGGTCGAGCGGCACGCCGAACATCTCGCTCGCCGTCACTGCGTGAATATCGGCACCACTGCGGAACGCTTCCTTCAGCGCGCCGATATCGGCCATATGCGCGAGCAGTCGTAGCTCGATCTGCGAATAATCCGCTGAGATAAGCTTGAACCCCGGTGGAGCGATGAACGCGGTGCGAATACGACGGCCCTCTTCGGTGCGGATCGGAATATTTTGTAAATTCGGATCGCTCGATGCCAGCCGCCCCGTGCTCGCCACCGCCATTGAGAAACTCGTATGCACCCGCCCGTCGCGCGGCGATGTCGCCTTGGGCAACGAATCCGTATAGGTGCTTTTCAGTTTTGAATATTGCCGCCACTCAAGCACTTTGCGGGCGATCTCGTGCCCCTCTTCCGCCAGCGCCTCGAGCGTTGCGGCATCGGTGGTATACGCGCCACTTTTGCTCGATTTTTTACCACCGCCAAGCTGGAGCTTGTCATACAGCACCTCGCCCAATTGCTTCGGCGAACCCACTGAGAACGGCATGCCAGCGAGTTTGATGACTTCCTCTTCCAGCGCATTTATTTTCAGTGCGAACTGGCCGGAGAGTTCGGTCAGCAACTTCACATCAATCGCCACGCCCGCCACTTCCATCGCCGCGATCACGGGCACAAGCGGCCGCTCGATCGTCTCATACACCGTCACTACATGGTTCGCGATGAGTTGGGGTTTTAGCAATTCATAAAGCCGCAGCGTAAAATCCGCATCTTCCGCCGCGTAGTCCGTCGCCGCATCCAGCGGCACTTGCGCGAAGTTGATTTTCGCTTTGCCTGTACCAGTGACGGATTCATAGGAAATCATCTTATGGTTAAAGTGTCGGTCGACGAGAAAATCTAACCCATGCGCGTGCAACCCACCTGCCGTGCAGTAGGACATCAACATCGTATCCGCCACCGGCGATATGCGCGCACCATATTTCTCCAGCACCACGAGGTCGTATTTAATGTTATGGCCAACCTTCATTACGGATGGATGGGTGAGCATCGGCTGTAACAATTCCAGCACGCGTGGCAGTGAAAGTTGCCCAGGCAGCAGTTTCTTCTGCCCACTTGTTGGCGCATCAAATAAACTCGATTGCGGCACCGCGTCGCCACCCATTTCACTCACATGACCGACGGGGATGTAGCATGCCTTGCCCGGTGCCGTGCTCAGCGAAATACCAACGAGTTCCGCATCCACCGCCGCAAGCGATGTTGTTTCGGTATCTACCGCCAGCGTGCCCACGCGCATCGCCTCGGTGATCCAACGTTGGAGTGCCGCTTCATCGGCAACCATTTCGTAATGCGCTTCAACTTTGTCATTCCCGCGAAGGCGGGAATCTTCTGATATTTGCGCCATATCCGAAGAGAGATTCCCGCCTTCGCGGGAATGACGTGTGGAGGGGTTCGTGAATCTTGCTGCCGCCGGATTTGCTGATGACTGATGACTAGTGGCTGATTCACCTGCTAGTCCCATCTTCTTCGCGAGTGATGAAAAGTTCTGGGCATCCAAAAACGCCGCCAGCGCGGCGCTATCAAACGGCCGCGTCTCCAGCGCCGCCAGCGGCTCCGGCAGCGGCACGTCGTGCTTCAGCTCCACCAACTGCCGCGACATCCGCGCCGCCTCCGCATGCGTCGTCAGCACTTCGCGCCGCTTCGGTTGTTTGATTTGATCGAGATGCGCCAGCACCCCCTCGAGCGTCCCGAATTGCGTAATCAACTCCGCCGCCGTCTTCGGCCCAATGCTCGGCACCCCCGGCACATTATCCACCGAATCCCCAATCAGCGCCTGCACTTCGACGACCTTATCCGGCATCACGCCGAATTTTTCCACCACCTGCGCGCTACCGATGAATTTCTGCTTCATCGGGTCCATCATCGTCACTTCACCATCAACGACGAGCTGCATCAAATCCTTGTCGGAGGACACAATCACCACCTCGCGCCCCTCGGCCCGCGCGGCCTCCGCATAGCTTGCGATCAAATCATCCGCCTCGTAATTCTCAAGCTCAATCGCCGGGATATTCAGCGCCCGCGTTACCTCGCGCACCAGTGGAAATTGCGGAATCAGCTCCTCCGGCGTTTCCGAGCGGTTCATTTTATATTCGGGATACAACTCCGAGCGGAAGCTCTTGCGTCCCGCATCGAAAATCACCGCCAGCATATCGTGCTTATAGGTCTCGCGCAGCTTCAGCAGCATGGTGGTGAAGCCATAGACAGCCCCGACTTGTGTCCCATCTCGCCGCGTCAGCGGAGGCAGCGCGTGAAATGCCCGAAAAATATAGCCCGAGCCATCGACCAACACGAGACGTTGGGGTTTTGTTTCAGCGGTTGCAGTTTGTGCGGTTTCCATAACTCTCCATTGTCATTCCTGCGAAGGCAGGAATCCAGCGCGACGTGAGACGCGTCGCAAGTATCATTTAAGAAGCTGGATGCCAGCCTTCGCTGGCATGACAAGTGGCGGCTTTAGCGCTAGCATCCAGTCACAAAAACTGGCAACACCATAACGAACAATCCCTCACACGAAAGCGAAAACGCCATGTCACCCACACTCCTCACCGGCCCCGAGCGCGCACCGGCCAGCGGCAATGTCAAACACCTTGTCATCTTCCTCCACGGCCTTGGGTCGGACGGCGCCGACCTCATCAGCCTCGCCGACATGATGAACCTGCCCGACACCCAATTCCTCTCCCCCAACGCGCCCTTCCCATGTGACATGGCGCCCTACGGCTATCAGTGGTTCTCCCTGCTCGACCGCAACCCCACTAAAATGCTCATTGGCATTCAGGAAGCAGCGCCCATCCTCAACCACTATATCAATCACCAAATTGCTCGCTTCAAACTCAGCGCTAAGGATGTCGCCCTCGTCGGCTTTTCCCAGGGCTCGATGATGTCGCTTTATGTCGCCCCGCGCCGCGCGGAACCGCTCGCCGGTGTCGTCGGCATTTCCGGCGCGCTCCTCGGCGGCGAGATGCTGGCCGAACAAGCCGCCTCCAAACTCCCCATCTGCCTCATCCATGGCGATGCGGATGAAGTCGTCCCCTTCGCCGCCATGGGCCATGCCCACACCACCCTCAAAACCCATGGCTACGACGCACAAGTCCATCAACGCCCTGGGTTAGGACATGGTATTGATGAACAAGGATTAATTATCGCCGAAACCTTCCTGAAGAAGCAATTGCACATCGGCTAATTGTCATCAAACTTTCACGCTATAAAAAGCCGTTTTTGCTAGGATAACTCCAGTAACGGAGCTCCTATGAATCTCGAGACTTTAGCAGCACATGGCATCACTCCCGAAGCGCTACAAGACTTCGTGAACGGAGTTGAAAAAACTATCCCCGGTTTTTTTACGCATGCTGTTCCGCCGGTGCAGGCACCAGAAGATAACGAATATGCGCCCGAAAATGAGATTCCTCACCCGCTTGATAATGCCATCAAAGTTCACGAGGCCGACAATCAAACCATGGTGCGATTTTCTTTTTATGGTGAATATGCTCAAGAGCGCGCTGAAATATTGCAGCGTTTTTTTACCGAACAGGAGTCACTCGTACCCAAAATGCCAGATAGGCATAGACAGTCGCGAACAAATAAAACGCTACAGACCGTTGTCGAAAAATTAACCGAACCAGTGGCCATCAACCCCAGAGCCACTCCTTGGAAAAACACCTATATCGCTGCCCATGAAGGCAATCCCTGCGTTGAAATCAATGCCGCCTTTTTGAAGATTATTCTCGATCATCCCCACGTCATCGAGACTTTTGTGCCGCCGCCAAAAACGTCAGCAACTATAACTCCCGCACATGCAAATTTGTATTCTTTTTTAAACTTTTTGGATGCCGACACCTTTCAAGAAAACGATCCTTGCATCATGGTTTTTCAAGGCCTCGCTAAAAGAGAAAGAGCCCAAGCAGTCAATGAATTCATGAACACCATGCTTAACGAGCTATTGCCCACACAGCGTCACCGCTTGCCATCGGAACGCGCGAGCATGATAGCCATAGAAGATACCCGTCCACGTCAATATGCCCTCTATATCCCCAGAGCATTAATGCATGCTGTTTTGGATGCCGAACGACAGAACCCACAAAAACTGCGCGAAGCTTTTGGAGTCATACTTGCGCGCCACTCCAACGCTGAAACCGGCCCCGAGACAACCATTGGCACAGACAACGCAGAGCATATTGGCGGTCTGCCGGGCACCGACCAGATTATCCCCCCGACTAAATGACTCGGATAACGGCCAATTGTCACCAAACCTTAATACATAAGCGTCACGTTCGCTTGTAAACTGATCCTCATAACCCCTATTCGGAGCTAATCATGGCTGATGAAGCATACCACGCAGCGGCAGAAACGGCTGCCCCCCAAGAAGCGATTGCCGATGCTGCACTTGCTGAGCCCGCAATCTCACCTGCTGAGGCGCTGGTAAAGCGATTAATAGCGGTAAAATTTGCGGAGTCAGAATTCCAACCGCCTGTCAGTGCGGTTGCGACAGACTTCATGTTCACGCATGTTCGATTTTCAGATTTTCGCGCTGAAACAACAGCCAATGCACTATGCGAGGGGATTGAGGGTGTCATTGACACGTTCAATATAGCCACTCCAAGCGTGCCAAAAGTCGAAAAGATTGGCGACAAAAAATTTGCCTTCCAACTCAGCATTACCAACAGACTCTTAGCAACGCTTATTGAAAAGCACACGGCCCAACCCGCCGCTTTCGAGGCTGCCTTCATCGCCGGGCCGAGAAAGCTAAAAGATGTTCCACTCTCCGAACCATTTGAGCCATTGAAGCCCAGAATACCAACCCCCGCCGCAACCTATGCCGAAGAAGCTACTCAGCAAGTTGGTGTCTCTGGCGGTATTGGTGGATTATAAGGCGACCGATCGCTACCAAAATTTTAGACTTCTTCGGTTCAAAAAATGCGCGCTAGATTTTGGCCGCATCGATACCAACCGCATCGGCCAAATGCCTGAACCCGTCGCGCGCTAACAATTCCACCAACCCACGATTCACCCGCTCCGCCAGCCCAAAGCCCTGATACACTAGCGCCGTGTAAAGCTGCACCAAACTCGCCCCTGCGCGAATCTTCGCATACGCATCCTCTGCACTGCTAATCCCACCGACGCCGATAAGTGGCACCTTCCCGCCCGTTAGCCGATACATGGTGGCGAGTGCGGCGGTTGAAGCCTCAAACAACGGCCGCCCGCTGAGGCCCCCCGCCTCGCCCGCCAGCGCACTGCCCGCCACGCGGTCACGCGCAATCGTCGTGTTGCTGACGATCAGCCCATCGAGCTTCTCACCGAGCGCCACCTCCGCAATCGCCTCAAACATCGCCGGGTCCCCATCCGGCGCGATTTTGACAAAGATGGGTTTTGTTTGGCTGGATGGAGCGTCTTGAGCCCTCTCCCCTCGGGGGAGAGGGTTGGGTGAGGGTGCTATCATCCGCTTTTCGTTGTTAGTCTCGTCGCCAGCGGATGGCCCCCTCATCCCACCCTTCTCCCCCATGGGGAGAAAGCGTGCCCGTTCCGCCTGCAACGCCCGCACCAGCGCTCGCAGCTCATCCGCCGCCTGCAGCGCCCGCAAACCCGGCGTGTTGGGCGAGGAGATATTCGCCGTGATGT
>JBGAJE010000159.1:0-3660 GCA_044225085.1 Rickettsiales bacterium
GATTGCGAGTATTCAAGTGCTCGCTGACCATTACGGATGGAAGCCGGAGCAGTTTGAGTTTCAGCGATTACATGGCATGGGCGAAAAATTGCACGATCATGTCATCGGCACCCATGCGTCGCGCATTTATGCGCCGATTGGGGAGCATAAGGATTTGCTCGCCTACCTCATTCGACGGCTGCTTGAGAATGGAGCGAATAGCTCCTTCGTCAATTTGCTGATGGATGATGCGGTGCCGATTGAAACGCTGCTTGCCGACCCGATGGCGCAAGCGCGTGTGGCGCATCCGTCGATGCCATTGCCGGCGCAGCTTTATCCCGATCGTAAAAATTCGCGAGGCGTTGATTTAGGTTATCTTCATCAGCGTGAGGGAGTGGTGCAGGCGCTCGCGGCGCATCATGATATTCTTTCCACCTTGCCAGTGCAGGTTATTACACTGGCGGCGCTGAAGCAGTCGATCTCGGCAGCATCGGCTTGGCGGGCATGGTCGCAAGCGCCTGTCGAAACGCGTTGCCGTATTGTTGAGGCTATTGCCGATCGGCTGGAGGCGGATGCCCCTGCCCTCATGGCACTGCTTGTGCACGAAGCGGGAAAAACCATTCCAGATGCCGTAGCAGAAATTCGTGAGGCGGCGGATTTTTGCCGCTACTATGCATTGCAGGCACGGCGGCTTATGGCGCCGCAAACGCTTGCCGGACCGACCGGTGAGCTCAACCAACTTACGCTCCATGCGCGGGGAATTTTTGCTTGCATCAGCCCATGGAATTTCCCGCTAGCCATTTTTACGGGGCAGATTGTTGCCGCCTTGGTGACGGGTAATGCCGTGATCGCTAAGCCTGCGGAACAGACACCACGCATCGCAGCATTTGCCGTGGCGCTCATGTATGAGGCCGGCATTCCGCGTGAGATTCTGCAGCTTGCGATTGGGCCAGGAGAAACGATTGGCGCGGCACTCACGACAGATCCGCATATTGCAGGGGTAGTGTTTACGGGGTCCGTTGACGTGGCGCATGCGATTAACCGCGCGATCGCACAGCGGCCGGGACCGATTATTCCCTTCATCGCGGAGACGGGCGGACAGAATTGCATGGTGGTCGATAGCTCGGCGCTACTGGAACAGGCGGTGGATGATATTATCCTCTCGGCATTTGGTAGTGCGGGGCAACGCTGCTCGGCGCTGCGAGTCCTCTATGTGCAGGAGGATATTGCCGATGCGCTGATCGCTTTGCTCAAAGGTGCCATGCAGGAGTTAAAGTTGGGTGACACGTCGCTACCGGCGACAGATGTAGGGCCGGTAATTGATGCCGCCGCGAGGGAAGCGCTGGAGGCACATTTAGTCGAGATGCATCGCACCGCACGATTGATTGCAACAGCACCGGCGAGTAATGTTGCGGGCCATTTCGTCGCGCCGCATGCGTTTGAGATTGATAACATTGCACAGCTCACACACGAGCATTTCGGGCCGATTCTGCACGTGATTCGCTTTCCGTCTGGTGGATTGCAGCAAGTGGTGGATGGCATTCACAGTACTGGGTTTGGCCTGACATTTGGCATTCATAGCCGCGTCGAAGAACATCGTCGGTTTTTCCTCGGGCAGGTGAGCGCGGGCAATCGTTATGTTAATCGTGGGATGACAGGGGCGGTGGTCGGCGTGCAGCCCTTTGGCGGTGAAGGGTTATCCGGCACGGGGCCGAAAGCGGGTGGGCCACATTATCTACTGCGGTTCGTGATGGAGCGCACTACCACCATCAATACGGCCGCGATCGGCGGTGATGTGGCGTTGATGTCGGGCAGAATATCCTCTCTTTAATCTGCGTATGGTGTGGCCGCCGGGAGACGGTTGCTCACACAATTGCAATAGCGGTACCATTTTCTAATATATTTGCTGCCGTAATAGGTATTTTTATTATTATATGGCGATGATTTAATTTATTGGCATATTTTGGTACCGGATGATCACCATCGAGCAGATTAAGGCGGCGCGAGCGATGTTGGGAATGAACCAAAAACGGTTGGCCGAAAAAGCAGGGGTGGCAATCGCTACACTGAATAATATCGAACGCGGGGCGCAGACTGATCCGAAGTTGAGCACGATGCGAGCAGTCCAAGGTGCACTGGAGAAAGAGGGCATCGAGTTCACGAGTGATGCGATGGGCAGCATTGGGATTCTTCTCAAGCCCAAGTATAAGGCTGCCAAAGTCGCAACCATTTTGATTGTGGATGATAATCGGGCGGATCGCACGCTCTATCGCAATTGGTTAAGCGGTGTCGCGGGTAAGAAATACCGGGTGGTAGAAGCGGAGAACGCCCGCGCGGGGTTCGATGCATTTGTTACGCATGCACCGCAATGTGTGGTACTTGATTTCATGATGTATGGTTCGGACGGGTTTCAATTATTGGCCGCGCTTAAACGCGACCACACGAAGTTGCCGCCCATTGTTTTTGTTACCGGCATGCATAATGACATTTTGGAAGAAAGCGCCAAAGCACAGGGCGTTTATCGGTATTTAAATAAACAAACGCTTACATCGGCAGTATTTTGTAAAACTGTCGCGGAAGCACTTAAACAATAGGGATTTTTTGTAAGTACAAGGAACAACGGAAAAATCACGTCTTTGAATGCAACCTAGGGTTATTTTTTATCACACACCTCAACTAAAGGCCAAGCTTATGGATGCCGCGTTGGATGAAAATATTCCCCTGAACACCGTACTCGATACAGTGCTCGATGGTATTATCACGATTGATAGTGCGGGTGTGATTCGGAGTTTTAATCGTGCTGCCATTGAGATCTTTGGATATCAAGCGGAAGAAGTCATTGGTCAGAATATAAAAATGCTGATGCCAGAGCCTTACCGTAGTGGGCATGATGGGTATTTGCAGAACTACCTTACCTCAGGCGAACGTAAAATTATCGGCATTGGCCGCGAGGCGTATGCACAGCGTAAAGATGGGAGCGTATTTCCTATCGAGCTTGGCATTAATGAAATGTGCCTGCGCGGCCAGCGCATGTTTGTTGGCACGATTCGTGATATTACAGAACGCAAGCAGAGCGAAGAATACCGTCAGCGTTTAATGGGACGGCTACTCGATTCCAATACGGAACTTGAGCGGTTTGCGTATGTGGCCTCGCATGATTTGCAGGAGCCGATTCGCATGATCAATAATTTCGGCAAGATCTTGTTGTCAGAATATCAAAATAAGCTCGATGCGGATGGGAAAGAGTATCTCGCCATGGTTACCGACTCAGGTGAGCGGATGCAAGATGTGGTGACGGATTTGCTTGAATATTCACGCGTTAGCCACGAGACGATTCGGTTCCATATGTTCGATGGCAATGCGGCATTGACGAGCGCGCTTGAGAATCTCAAGGGATTAATCGAAGAGCAGAAAGCGGTCATCAGCTATGATCCGTTGCCCGAGCTTTATGGTAGCCCCGTGCAGATTATGCGGCTGCTACAAAACCTAGTGGCGAATGCCGTCAAATATCAGCCGAAGGATAACATCCCACGAGTGCATATCAGTGTGGAGGATGGGGGCGCGCAATGGCATATCCATGTGCGCGACAATGGAATTGGTATCGGAAGTCAATTTATCGAGCAGATTTTTGATCCATTCCGACGGCTGCATGCTTGGGATGCGATCAAGGGTAGCGGACTT
>JBGAJE010000003.1:0-16604 GCA_044225085.1 Rickettsiales bacterium
AATCGCCTCAATGCAGCCAATTGCGGCGAGGTTGATGATATCCGCCACGTTTGCATTCATGCTGACAATCTGCACCGGCTTACTGAGGCCGACAAGCACCGGCCCAACCACCGTGCCCACCCCAAGCTCCTCCAGCAAATTCGCCGAAATATGCGCGGAGTGAAGTGCAGGCATGACGAGCACGTTTGCCGGACCCGAGAGTTTGCAGAATGGGTAAAGCGCCATCAGCTCTTTGTTGAGTGCCACATCGGCCGACATTTCGCCGTCATACTCAAAATCGATATCCGTGCGCGCATTGAGTAGCTCCACCGCATCGCGGATGCGCTTGGATTTTTCCTTCATCGGGTTCCCGAAGTTGGAATAGGAAAGCAGCGCCACCCGTGGCTCATGCCCAATCTGCTGCACTTTGCGTGCGGTGCGAACGGCGATATCGGCGAGTTCATGCTCGTTGGGGAGTTCTTGCACCGCCGTATCCGAAATGAACACCGTGCGGTTTTTGGATACCAGCATAGACATGCCAAACAGGAACTGGCCCGGCTTAGTATCGATCACGCGGCAGATATTCTCAAGTGCGCGGTAGTAGTTGCGCGTCAGGCCGGTGATGACCACGTCCCCATGCCCACATGCGATCATGCAACTAGCGAAAATATTCCGGTCGTTTTTCACCATCCGCTCCACATCGCGCGGCAGGAAGCCCTTGCGCTGGAGCTTGCAATAAAGATGGTCAATATATTGCTGCAAATGCGGGGTGACAGCGGCGTTGACGATCTCCAGATCATCCGCATGCTTAATGCCCAGGCGGCTAATGACGCCACGAATCCGCTCCGGCCGACCGATGAGGATCGGATGGCCATACCCATTATCCCGCCAGTGAATCGCGGCGCGGATGACTTTCTCTTCCTCACCCTCGGCGAAAATCACGCGCTGCGGATGTTGGCGTACCACATCAAAAATATTCGCCATCGAGTTCGCCGCCGGATCAAGCCGCGCAGAAAGCTCGCGCTTATAGGCGGCGAAATCCTTGATCGGCCGACGGGCGACACCCGAATCCATCGCCGCTTGGGCGACAGCGGTGGCGACGGTGGTGATAAGGCGCGGGTCAAACGGGGTGGGGATGATATATTCCGGCCCATATTTCATTTCACGACCCGAATAAACCGCCAGCACTTCATCCGGCACATCTTCCCGAGCGAGGCTCGCGATGGCTTCGGCCGCGGCGACTTTCATCTCCACGTTAATCTCGCGTGCACGCACGTCGAGCGCGCCGCGGAAGATATAGGGAAAGCCCATCACGTTGTTGACCTGGTTGTTATAGTCCGACCGTCCGGTGGCGATGATCGCATCGGGGCGCACCTCGAGCGCATCCTCGGGCATGATTTCGGGTACTGGGTTCGCCATCGCAAAGATGATCGGGTTTTTGGCCATGGCTTTCACCATTTCCTTCGTCACCGCGCCAGCGGCCGATAAGCCGAGGAACACATCCGCGCCCTTCATGGCTTCGAGCAGGGTACGGCGGTCCGTCTTCACCGCATGGGCAGATTTCCACTGGTTCATCGAGGAATCGTTGCGGCCTTCATAAATGACGCCGGATTTATCACACAACAACACGTTTTCGTGTTTCACACCCATGTGTTTGAGCAGCTCGATGCAGGCAATGCCTGCCGAACCGGCACCATTGGCCACCACTTTCAGCTCTGAAAGCTGCCGCCCAGTGATATGCGCCGCGTTGATAATCCCCGCCGCCGTCACAATCGCCGTACCATGCTGGTCGTCGTGGAATACGGGGATATCGCACAGTTCCTTAAGTTTTTCTTCAACGATAAAGCAATCCGGCGCGCCGATATCCTCGAGGTTGATGCCCCCAAAGGTGCAGGAAATCGCGCGGATAGTTTCGATCATTTTCTCAACATCCACCGAATCGACTTCGATATCGATCGAATCAATATCCGCGAATCGCTTAAACAGGATCGCTTTGCCTTCCATCACCGGCTTGCTGGCAAGCGCGCCGAGATTGCCAAGGCCGAGCACAGCGGTGCCATTGGAAATGACTGCAACAAGGTTGCCTTTACTGGTGTAATCATATGCCGCGTTTTTATCTTCATTGATTTTGATGCAGGGGACGGCGACACCGGGTGAATAGCCAAGCGCCAAGTCGCGCTGCGTAATCAGCGGTTTCGTTGGCGCGATGGAGATTTTCCCGGGCTGCCCGTGGCTATGGTAGTAGAGGGCTTCCTCGTCGGTAATCTTCATGTTTTCACTGGCCATTGCGGTGTCCTTACATTAGCGTCATCTATCAAATTTCAAGGGGAAACACAGGCATGCCCGCGTCCAAGGCCGCAAGCATAGTGAGCGATTCTAAACAGACAAGCGCAATGTCAGTGTGCAGCGCGTCAATTCCGTCAGCGGCCGCGACCCCCTCGATGCAGCAATATCTGAGCGTCAAAGCCCGCCACGCCGATTGCTTGCTTTTCTACCGCATGGGGGACTTTTACGAGCTGTTTTTCGAAGATGCGGTGACGGCCAGTGCCATTCTCGATATCGCTCTCACCAAACGCGGCAAACATGCGGGGGAGGACATCCCCATGTGCGGCGTCCCTGTCCACGCCGCCGAGGCCTACCTACCAAAACTCATCGCCAGCGGCCATAAAATCGCGATCTGCGAGCAGCTTGAATCTCCCGAAGAAGCCAAAAAACGTGGCTACAAAGAAGTGGTACGCCGCGACGTGGTACGCATTGTCACCCCAGGGACCATCACCGAAGAAACACTCCTTGCGCCTACCCAGGCGCACTATTTGGCGGCGCTGAGTTTTGCGCCATCGAAGGGAACGAGTGAAATCGGTGCAGCGAATACGCCTTCTCCCCTCGGGGGAGAAGGGGGGGATGAGGGGGGCAGCCACCGGCGAAAAGCCGAGGAGAACACCCTCACCCTAGCCCTCTCCCCTCCAGGGAGAGGGAACGCGGCCCTCGCATGGCTGGAGCTCTCGACGGGTGAGTTCACGGCTGCATCCATGGCGGCGGATCAGCTTCCTGCCACGCTGGCTCGCATCACCCCGCGCGAATTACTGCTTACCCAAAGCGTTTATGACCAGCTGGCCGCTGAGCCGTGGTTTGTGGAATGGCGCAACCTCTGTTCCATCCGGCCCGACATTCAGTTCGACCCCAAATCGGCCGAGCGCCGCATCGCCCAACATTATCAAGTCGCGGGTTCGGTCGCGTTCGGGGAATTTTCGCCGCTGGAGGTCAGCGTCTGTGGCGCGCTTCTTGATTACGTCCAACTCACCCAAATGGCCGCCAGCGCGCGGCTCGACGCGCCGAAGCTGGAGCGGCATGATGATTTGTTGGCGATGGATGCGGCTACCCGCCGTAACCTCGAGCTCCTCAGCACACTTGCGGGCAAGCGCCATGGCAGCCTGCTCGCGACCATCGACACCACCGTCACCGCACCCGGCAGCCGCTTGCTCGCCCAATGGCTGAGTGGCCCATCGCGCCATTTAGAAACCATTGCTGCTCGCCACGATGCTGTTGAATGGGCCTTAAGCCAGCCGAATTTGCGCGATGGACTCCGTGCCACGCTGCGTGCGATCTCGGATATGGAACGCGCCGTGGGTCGCCTATCTCTCGGTCGCGGCGGCCCACGCGATTTGCTGCTGCTCGCCGCGAGCCTGATGCAAACCAACACACTCCACGAGCGCCTGCGCCCGCTGGACTTACCCGGTCTATTGAAAAAGTCGCGAAGCGACCTCGAGGGCCATCACATCCTGGCCGAAGAGCTCACCGCCGCCCTCAAACCTGAAGTGCCGCATCTGGCCCGCGACGGCAATTTCATCGCCGATGGCTACCGCGCCGATCTCGACGAATGGCGCCGCCTGCGCGACGAGTCTCGCCGGGTGATCGCGGTGATGGAAGCCAAACTCAAGGCCGATACCACGATTCCATCCCTAAAAATCAAACACAACAACGTGCTCGGCTACTTCATCGAGATTACGCCGATCCATGAAAAAAAGGTGCCGGTTGAGTTCATCCATCGCCAGGGGTTGGCTGGAGCACTGCGCTACAGCACGTCGGAACTCAACGACACCGCCCGTAAAATCGAAGAGGCTGCCGACAAATCCCTCAAGCTTGAGCTGATGTTGTTTGAGGAAATTACGGCCCGCATCCTCAAAACCGCCCCGGCCATCATCGCGGCGGCGCGGGCGTTAGCGGTGGTGGATGCGATCACCGCGCTCGCAACGCTCGCCGAATCTGGCAACTGGGTGCGCCCCACCATGGTAACTGCGCCCCGTTTTCTCATCGCCAAAGGCCGCCATCCAGTCGTGGAAGCGGCGCTGCGGCGCGCACATACCATACCGAATTCATCGCCAATGATTGCGGGATGGAGGAGGGGACCCTTCACCTCATCACCGGCCCCAACATGGGCGGTAAATCGACGTTTTTGCGGCAGCAGGCGATCCTCACCATCCTCGCCCAAATGGGTAGTTATGTCCCTGCGCACGCCGCCGAAATCGGCCTTGTCGATAAGCTTTTCTGCCGCGTCGGCGCGGCGGACGACCTTGCTCGCGGCCAGTCCACCTTCATGGTCGAGATGGTCGAAACCGCGAGCATCCTCCACCAGGCCACCCGCCAATCCCTCGTAGTGCTCGACGAAATCGGCCGCGGCACCGCGACCTATGATGGGGTGAGTATCGCCTGGGCCGTTGCCGAGCATTTACACAACATCACTCAATGCCGCGCCTTGTTTGCGACGCACTACCATGAACTGACTGCCCTGGCCGAAACCTTGCCGCGCCTCAAAAATTACCACGCCGCTGCCAAAGAATATCAAGGCCGCCTAGTATTTCTTCATACCATCACCCCAGGGTTCGCGGATAAATCCTATGGCATCCATGTCGCGGCCCTTGCAGGCATGCCAAAATCAGTGCTGACGCGCGCCAAAACGCTACTGACGACGTTGGAATCTGGCCATAGCCTCACTGAAAAAACCAACGCGCCAGAGTTGCCACTTTTCGCCGCAATGCCACCCCCGCGTAATGAATTGGCAGAGCGCTTGGCGAGTGTGGATGTTAATCAGCTCACCCCTATGGATGCGCTAAACCTGATCGCTGAATGGAAAAAGCTTGATGCTTAAAGTGGGCTAGTAACTGCCCGACCAGCGTTGGTTATGCTCGATCATCGAGATAATGAAATCAAGGTTATCGATCTTGCGGTCTCCCGCCATGATCAGCATCCGATCGATAATTTCCTTCGGCGTAAAGCTCGCTCGCAGTTTTTGTTTCGGATATTGCTCCGCCTCAAGCGTCTGCAAAGTATGCACCAACAAAGCAGTCGCATCATAGAGCACATCCGGCAACCCGGCTTTTTTATAAAGGCCTTGGAAGCCCATTTCACCGGGGTCGCTCAGCAAGATGCGCACGTTATTAAGCGACACGCGCGAAAGCCGCGCCATATCCGTCTCGAACATGGTGTAGTTACCCATCGTAAGGCCCGAATAAAGCGAAAGCTTACCCGTATCGAACAGCTGCTTCAGTAGCTTCTTCCGCTGTGCGTCGCCCGCGCGTAGGCCCATCATCCGCCGCGTGGCTTGGTGAAGGTTTTGCTCCATTTCCTTCTTCAGCGCCTTACTCTCGAACACAACGTGATATTTTTGGTCAAGCTCCTGGCGGATGGTGCCTTTGACGTAGTTGAGCAGTTTCTCCATCACCGTCACCGGAATGGCGCCTTTTTCCACCATGGCGTTGATAATCACTTCACTGCCTTCGCCCTTATCGAGAATTTTCTCGTACGTTTCCGCATTGATTTGCGCCCCGAAGTTACCCAGCAACGTCTCGATCACTTGCGCGTCTTTTTCGACGAGTTCTTTGGAAATCTCCTCCGAAACCGTCTCGCGCTGAGCAATGGCTTTGATATGCTTAAGGTTCGAGGTGCTGCGAATGATCTCTTTCAGATCGTTATCGTTGAGCACTTGCGACGATTGCAAAATCGGCAACGCCACTTCATCAATATCTTTGGCGAGCGAGATCGCGATATCCTTCGGCAACGTCGCCGATTTTTTAACACTATCCGAAAACGCAATCCGCACGCGCGCTTCCGCGGTTTTCATGAGCACCCGGAAAATACCCTCAATCGCCATCACCTCTTTCGGATCGAGCGAAACATCCGCTTCGTCCTCATTATAAAGATCGGTGATTTTTCCAAGCACCTCGATTTTGTTTTCGGCGGAATTATCCTGCAAAAGCCGATTCACATCGTCTTTCGAAAGGCGCTGTTTCGCGGGTTGCAAATCAGGTGCGGGCATGAGCTTCCTTACATTTTAGTAACAATCATGAAACAACACCCCCAACGCCAATGCCAGAGGAAAAGCCGTTTTTGCTGCCGATGAGGTACGGTTTCGGCCAGACTGTGTTTTTATGAAAACCCCCGTCGCAATCCGCTGGTGTTTCCCTATATGACACGGTAAATGCAACCAGCTGAACTAACACCGCAGGGGGAATGATCGCGTGGAAGGGGTTGAGACATGGATTGATGATGCCATTCAATGGCTGGTCGCAATGGTCGATCAGCTGGGCATTGCAGGCATTTTCATCATGACCTTCCTCGAATCCACCTTCGCCCCGATCCCGTCTGAAATCACCATGGTGCCCGCGGGCTACCTCGTCCAGCAAGGCCAAATGCATGGGCCGAGCGTGTTTATTGCCAGTGTCGCTGGCACTGTATGCGGCGCGTATTTCAATTATTGGATTGCGAAACGCTACGGTCGCGCTTTGTTTATGCGTTATGGCAAATATTTCCTCATGACCCCGGCCAAGCTCGAAAAACTTGAACGCTTCTTCGAAAATCACGGTGCCATTTCCACCTTCACCGGGCGCCTGATTCCCGGCATCCGCCACTATATCTCTTTCCCGGCCGGCCTCGCTAAAATGGATGCAAAGAAATTCCTTATCTACACCGCCCTCGGCGGCGCACTGTGGATGAGCGTGTTGATGACGCTGGGCTATCATATCGGCAAAAACAAAGAGCTTATGGCCGAATATATGCCAATGATCAAACTCGGGATTGTGGTATTTGTGGCCGTATTGGTGGTGATATACATTGCACGCCACCGTTGGCGCGGGCGCAGCAAGCAATCTTAATAGAGGCTAATTATTTGCCGCCTTTTCGTGAGCCGCCGCCGGCAGGTCTCATAATTCCATCTTTAATGGATTTCGGCAAATGGCCCGTATTACCCAGAAGGGCTTCCAGTTCTTCCGTCATCCCTGCTACTTGAACTTTGCCGCCAGCTTCAATAGCCGCTTCTTTCACATGCGGGGGAATATCTTTCGGCGTTGACATAAGGGCTCCTGATAATGGTTTGGTGCTACCTTATCAAAGCCAAGTTAACGCTTGGTTAATCGCCAAAAAAATAGATATTACAAACGCCAAGCAAGCGCCAAATGATAGGTCACAAACGACCCCAAATAAGCTAGCATAGGTAAACGTCACCCACATAAACTTCGCGCTATTGGTCTCACGTTTAATCACGGCCAAGGTCGAAATGCATTGTGGTGCAAACACATACCAGGTCAGGAACGAGAGAGCCGCTGGCAACGTCCAGCTATGGGCCAAGGTGCTGCCGAGGGTGACATCGCCGCTGGTCGCCGTTTCGCTCACCGCATACACCGTGCCGAGCACCGCCACTGCCACCTCGCGCGCGGCCATGCCGGGGATGAGGGCGATGACCATTTGCCACGTAAAACCAATCGGCGCGAAAAGCGGCGCGAGAAATTTACCGATCATCCCCGCGAAACTATATTCGATGGCATTTCCAGTGGCGCCAACGGGTGGGGCAGGGAAGGTGGAGAGCACCCAAATAATCACCATCACCAGGAAAATAATCCGCCCCGCACGGCGCAGAAAAATCTTCGCCCGCTCGAGCAGCCCAAGCCCGAGATTATGCAGCGACGGCATTTTGTAGGTCGGCAGTTCCATCACAAAACTGTCGACCTGTTCGGTGTAAACAAAGCGCTTCAGCAAAAAGGCAATGATCAACCCAAATACCAATCCAGCAATATATAGCCCGAACATCACAATGCCCTGCAGGCTAAAGCCATGGATTTTTGTGGCGGGGATAAACGCAGCAATCAGCAGCGTATAAACTGGAATCCGTGCCGAGCACGTCATCAGCGGCGCAATCAAAATCGTCGTCAGCCGATCTTGCTTATGCTCAATCGTCCGCGTCGCCATAATCCCTGGGATCGCGCAAGCAAAGCTGGAGAGTAGGGGAATAAAGCTTTTGCCATGCAGCCCAACGCCACCCATCAACCGATCGAGCAAAAATGCCGCCCGGGCCATGTAGCCAGAATCCTCGAGAATCAGGATGAAGAAATAAAGCACCAAAATTTGCGGCAGGAAAACAATCACGCTGCCGACACCTGCAATCACGCCATCGACGAGGAATCCCTTCACATACCCATCCGGCAAATTCGCACCGAGCCATGTGCCAAGTGCATTAAATCCATGATCAATCGCATCCATCGGCACTTTCGACCAGGTGAACACGGCCTGAAACACCAAGAACATAATGGCGGTGAGAATCACGAGCCCGAACGCAGGGTTCAGCAATACCCGGTCGATTTTATACGTCGTCACTGGCGGCAAGCCGTAGCGAATCCCCGCCGTATCGAGCAGATGCAGCGCCGTGCGGTTGAGGTTGCGCAAATCACCCGCCGAGGGTTCTTTCCATTCCGTCCGCGCATTATTGGCATGCTGCGCGAGTGCCGTATCAACGGCTTTCAGCAACTCATCGATTTTCCCCGCACGCACCGCGACAGTCGGGATCACCGGCACACCAAGCTGTTTGGAAAGCGCCGCGCAATCAATCGTGAAGCCGCGCCGCTGAGCGATGTCGAACATATTCAACGCCAAAATCATCGGCACGCCGAGCTGCTTGAGCTCCAGCGCAAACCGCAGGTGAAGCTTGAGGTTCGTCGCATCCGCCACGCAAATCACCAGGTCGGGGTGGCCGACATCGCCGAGTTTGCCGAGCAGCACATCGCGCGCCACGGCCTCATCCGGGCTGCGCGCGCGCAGGGAATAAGCGCCCGGCAAATCCAGCAAACGGAAGGGCTGCCCCGTGGCCGAATGTGCCATGCCTTCTTTGCGCTCGACGGTGACACCCGCGTAGTTCGCGACTTTTTGGCGGCTACCAGTAAGGCGGTTGAAAAGCGCCGATTTGCCCGAGTTCGGGCATCCCGCTAGGGCGATGAGGGGGAGGTTGGGGGTCATTTTATTCTACCACCGTCACGATAATATGGGCTGCGTCGCGGCGGCGCAGGGCGATGCAACGATCATTGATTTCAATCGCCAGCGGGTCGCGGCGGATCGGGCCGGTATGGACGATGCGCAGCTCCATCCCCTCCTGCAAACCCATCTCGAGCAGCTTGCGCGTCAGGCTATCATCCGCGTCGATCTGCGAAATATGGGCGCGTTTGCCGCGCGGGAGTTTGGAAAGCTGCATGGGAACCTACAACGCTGAATCCGCGCCGATTACCTAGTGCAACTGAGAACCATTTGCAATGGGTATGTTCGACACCAGAAGTCCTAAAGTAAGTGACAAAAAATCGATTGATGCAAATCAAGAAATCGCTCGATCGCACTGACTTATGCAGCGTGACTTTGAGTGGTCTTGCTCAACAGCTCTTTTATCTGTTCCACCATATGCGCTGCATCAAGCCCGGCCTCAGCATATTGCTTGTCCTGCGAATCGTGCGATTGGAATGTGTCCGGCAACGTCAGCACGCGCAGTTTGGTTTTGCCGCCATCGAGCAATCCGGCATTGGCTGCCTCGCTCAGCACATGCGCGCCAAAACCACCGCTTGCGCCTTCCTCGATGGTGAGGACAAGCGCGTGGGTTTGGATGAGTTTTGTGATGAGGGCCATGTCGAGCGGCTTGGCGAAGCGGGCGTCAGCCACAGTGACGCTGATGCCTTTCGCTGCTAATGCTTCTGCGGCATGCAGACATTCGCTAAGCCGCGCCCCGAAGTTGAGTAGCGCGACATCTTTTCCCTCGCATAACACGCGGCCTTTGCCGATTTCAAGCGGTGTACCATGCTCGGGCAATGCCACACCCACACCTTCCCCGCGCGGGTAGCGGAAAGCGATGGGCCCTTGGTTATAAGCCGCTGCAGTCGCGACCATATGCACAAGCTCCGCCTCATCCCCCGCTGCCATGACAACAAAATTGGGCAGCGTGGTGAGGTAGGCAATGTCGAACGCACCAGCATGGGTCGCGCCATCCGCACCGACCAACCCGGCCCGATCCATCGCAAAACGCACCGGCAGATTTTGAATCGCTACATCATGCACTACTTGATCATAAGCACGTTGGAGGAAAGTGGAATAGATTGCGCAGAAGGGCTTGTAGCCTTCGCTGGCGAGGCCTGCCGCGAAGGTAACAGCATGCTGCTCCGCTATCCCCACATCAAACGTACGTTCAGCAAATTTCTCGGCGAATTTATCGATGCCCGTGCCGCTCGGCATGGCGGCGGTAATAGCGATGATTTTATTGTCGCGCGACGCTTCATCGATCAGCGCCTTCGCGAATACGGCGGTGTAGCTTGGGTTACTCGCTTTCGCTTTCACCTGCGTACCGGTTTTGACATCGAACTTGGTGACGCCATGATATTTATCCTGTGAATCTTCCGCCGGCGCGTAGCCATAACCTTTTTGGGTGACGACGTGGATAAGGACGGGGCCAGAATCGCGCTCATCCCGCACATTTTTAAGCACCGGCAGCAACTGGTCAAGGTTGTGGCCATCGACGGGGCCGACGTAATAAAAGCCGAGTTCTTCGAACAACGTGCCGCCCATCGCCATGCCGCGCATATATTTCTCGGCATTGCGCGCCGCGCGCATGAGCGGCGCAGGGAATTTGCTCGCGACGGTTTTCGCAACATGGCGCAGCGAGCGGTAAGAATGCGAGGAAATCAGGCGCGAGAGATAAGCGCTCATCGCACCCGTTGGAGGCGCAATCGACATGTCGTTATCGTTCAGGATGACAATAAGCCGTGTGCCAAGCGCACCCGCATTGTTCATCGCCTCGAACGCCATGCCCGCGCTCATCGCCCCATCGCCGATAATGGCGACGACTTCGAAATCTTCGCCTTTCATATCCCGCGCGACGGCCATCCCCAAACCAGCCGAAATGGAAGTCGAAGAATGTCCCGCGCCAAATGCATCATATTCCGATTCATCGCGCTTGCAGAAGCCCGATAATCCACCACCCTGACGAATCGTGCGGATGCGTTCGCGCCGCCCAGTGAGGATTTTGTGGGGGTAGGCCTGGTGCCCCACATCCCAAATCAATTTATCGCGCGGTGTGTTGAATACGTGATGCAACGCGACCGTGAGCTCCACCACACCCAAGCCAGCACCCAAATGCCCACCCGTCTGCGCGACGGAATCAATCGTCTCCCGCCGCAAATCATCGGCCAGTTGCTTGAGCTCCTCCATCGAGAAATCGCGCATATCCGCCGGCAGGGCGACGCGATCAAGCACAGGGGTTGGTGTGTTGGCGTTCATGGCTAGAATTGCAGCTCGTAATCGATTTCAATACGTGCCGCATGATCGGCGGAATTATGCGTAACGCCCCAATAATAACCCGCCGTATAGTCAATTTCAGACCGGCCAAATTCCACGATGCCACCCGTGAGAATCGGGCCGACATAATGCTGCTGCTGATTGCCATGGCTGAAATGGTTTAACTTACCAAAATCGCCATACCACTCGACCCCAGGCATCACATGGTCGTTCCCAATATCGTAGAGCCCTTGCAAGCTGCTCCCGAAGCCAACGCCGGATGAGCGTTTTTCGCCAATCTCACGCCCGAAAATAAAGTTGGCATTTACCGTCACCGGCCCTTGAACGCGCGAAAGCAGCAAGCGCCCCTCCGCCGAATCGGGCGTGTGATCATGATTGGCGGCTACGAATTCACCGAGCACGCCCGAATTCAGCCACCAATCGCCTTGATGCGTGGTGGTATAAAGCGCCTGCGCACCATAGCCCGTAACATTAAAGGGCGAACTGGACGCCCGATCAGCTTGACCAAGCAACCCCAAACGAAGATCGTTGCTGAAGCCGTAGGTCATTTCCACCTCATGCGATTGAGCATTATCAAGTGCCTTGCCAGAATCGCTCAGGCGTGAAACTTTGTACTCAAACTCGAGCTTGTGGTTGGTAACGAGGGGAGAATACACCTCATCAATTCCCGCATGAGCGGATGCGGTAAAAAAAAGCGCTGTCAGTAGCGGGATGGCAGAATATCGTTTCATAAGCCGCACAAGCGATGGTATGAATAGGGGCGAAAATCGTCGCGCACCTTAGCACGACGCATCGGTTTCGCAAGGATTTCAATGGAAGATATTCTACCTATCACCGCCCTGAAACTGACCAGCCCGACGACCATCGAGGCCGATGGCAAAACCTACCGCTGCACCATCGGTCGGGCAGGGGTGTCGGCGGATAAGCATGAGGGCGATTTGGCTACCCCCCAAGGCCGCTTCCATCTACGCAGCTGCTACTATCGGCCGGATCGGATTGCGCCGCCACCTGAAACAGGCCTTCCGCTAATCGCGCTGACCCCCGAAAACGGCTGGTGCGACGAGCCAAACCACCCGCGCTATAACCTTCCAGTCAAGCTCCCGTTTGAGGGGCGCCACGAAAAACTCTGGCGTGAGGATCATATCTACGACCTCATCATCCCGCTGGGTTACAACGATGGCCCCATTATCCCCGGCAAAGGTAGCGCGATTTTTCTGCATTTGATGCGCGATGATGGGGTCGGCACCGAAGGCTGCATCGCCATGCAGCGGACCGATTTACTAGCACTTCTGCCACGGCTGACGACCAAAACAGTGATGATCACTTAAGCGCGGCGCACTGCCGCCCGGTCCTGCCGCTCGCAGGATTGCTGGTAAACTCCCTGCAACATCCCCAGACTGCAAAATGCCTGAGCATGCACCCGACGCGCTTCATTCTCTGGCAACTTCGCTGCCTGCGCCAACACGGACTGCACATAAGCACGCTGGGTAGTGCTAAGGTAGCTATTGGCGAAATGTTGCTCCATCGGTGTCGCTTCCGGTCCAAGATTGGGCACCCACGGCTCCGGTGCATAATGGTTGCAGGGGATGCGCGTGTTCGCTGTTTGATTCATGAGGAAAACCGCCTCGCGCAGAAACTCAATCACATCCACCGCCGATCGCGCCTCAATGCCCGCGAGCCGCCCCACCTGAAACAACCCGCCCGGATTCAAGAACCGATCAAACAAATAGTCCCGCTCCGCCGACATCGAGGCGCAAGCGGGATCCTCGCGCTTCACACAGCACCGCGCCCGGCATAAATCAGCGAATTGGTGGAGATCGCGCTCCACATCTGCCGCCGTCAACTTTGTGCGGTACTGGTTATTGATCGAGCGTAATAGTGCCGCGAGATAGCTCGCCCCCGGTTCTGCCTGCAGAATGCTGAGAATAAAATCACGCGCTTCGTCGATCGCTTCCGCCGCATGCCCCATTTTAAAAAGAATATGGTTACGCGTCGTCGATTCCTGATTCGGGCTTTTAATGCCAAAGGGTTTCCCAAGCTCCCGCAGCAGGTCAATGAGAATTCCATCGTGATCGATCCCATAATCCGCGAGCTGCACGGCCCGCAACATCATCGGCATCTCGCCCAGCGTGAGGAACTGATAATAATTCAGCGCTTCTTTCATGTAGCGCGCGATTTCCGTGTCATCGAGCCAGTGTTTTTCCATCGCCGCATGATCGCGCATCAGCACCCCGGCGGTAGTGCGTTGCGTCAGCGCATGGCCGAGTGTTTCCATGCGGTCCACCATCTGCCCCACCAAAAAGGTGAAAAACGAAGCTTTACGATGACACTCATCCGGCGTCGTTTCCGGCAGGGTATTGAATTTTACAATCTCACCCGCAATTTGCTCCTGCGTAAAAACGAGCATCAACCCCGCTTGGGCATTCGTGAAAAAGCTGCGCGTGCGCGCCAAAATCAACGCCTCATTGCGATCCGTCAGTGCCGCATAATCCGGCACTTCGCTATCCGGTCCGTAAAAGGGAATTAGGTAATCATTCTTAATGCTATACCCATGGCCGAGGCTTGGAATCTCAACTCGCTCCGGCGTCACCCCTGGGGTGATACCAAGTGTTTCCCGCAAGCCATCGTTAAGCTTTGCACCGGCGAGGGGCCAGCGTTTCCAGGCCAAGCCAGTAGGCAAGCGTTCGGGATAGGGAAGTGGGCAATTGTAAACATCATCAACCATGGCGCGAAAATAACAGAATCTTCAAAAACCTGCCAACAAAACTTTGATAACATTTGCCTGAAATCCTTGCCTTTTCACGATTTTGCACTAGATACCACCCATGGAAATCGCCTTGAACAATAAGCCCTCGGCCCCTCCTGCTGGGGTCATCCCCGCCAATCTCGAAGAGGAAATTCTCCGCCTCAAGCGTGAGATGAACGCGGTCATCCTCGCGCATTATTATCAGGAAGACGATATTCAGGATATCGCGGATGTGATTGGTGATTCACTCGAACTCGCCCGCAAAGCAGCGGAAACGAGTGCGGATGTCATCGTGTTTTGCGGCGTAAAGTTCATGGCCGAAGGCGCAAAAATTCTCAATCCGTCGAAGACGGTGCTGCTGCCCGACATGGCAGCAGGGTGCTCGCTGGAATATTCCTGCCCGCCAGCGCAGTTCAAGGCGTTCCGCGAGGCGCATCCGGAGCATATCGCGATCACCTACATCAATTGCTCGGCGGAAATTAAGGCGCTGACGGATATTATCGTGACCTCGAGCAATGCCGAGGCCATCATCAATTCGCTGCCGAAAGATCAAAAAATCATCTTCGCGCCGGATCGTTTTCTTGGCAGCTATCTCAACAAAAAAACCGGCCGCGATATGCTGCTTTGGGATGGTTCCTGCATGGTGCACGAGCGGTTTTCCGAGCGCGAGCTGGTGAAACTGCGTACGCAGCATCCAAAGGCCCATATCATCGCCCACCCGGAATGCCCAGAGACGTTGCTGAATTACGCGCATCACATCGGTTCGACTTCGAGCTTGCTAAAATTCACCGAGGAGCGGCCGGGGCAGGAATTCATCGTCCTCACCGAAGCGGGCATCCTCCACCAGATGCAGAAGCGCTCGCCGGGTAGCACATTCTATCCCGTACCCAGCGCACTGGATGGTGGCGCCTGCGTTTCCTGCAACACCTGCCCATACATGAAGCTGAATACGATGGAGAAGCTTTACCTCTGCATGCGGGACCGGACACCGGAGCTGATTTTGCCGCCGGAATTGATTGTGGCGGCCCGTAAGCCATTGGATCGGATGCTAGAATTGTCGAAATCGATTGCCGGCACGGCGATTGCGAAAGCGTAGTTGTTAATAGAGTATTAGGATTTTTCGTGGTATAACCACCCTGTTAAATTATCATAAAGGGTTTTCCTATGGCACAAAAATATACGCAGGATGAAGTTCGAGACATGGTTGGCGCGCTTGCGAAGCAAGTCGATATTACTGCTAATTTTAGCCGTGTTGATGGTATTTTTGATGGTCATCCGGGCTATAGCCAAGTCAAGCTGACGGTGCCGGAGAATAAAATAAAGCTAGCCGAGGGTATTATTACGGCTGCCTTAAACGTGCCGAAAGACATGATCAAGTATATGGAAGATACTCGCGGTGAGGTGAAAATTTTAGTGCCGGAGCCACCTTCGACCAATACGCTGCAACATCGTTTGGGTGCGTATTTGGCGCAGATACCGGGAGATATTCCGTCGCTTACCCAGACGCTCAATGCACAGGCGGCTGCTGAACAAGTGCCGGGCATTGCTTCCGCACCGCAGCAGCAAGTGCCGCTTCCCAAGGTCATCAGAGGGCCGGGCGCACCTGCTCCTGGCCGCTAATACGCCCGCACCTCTGGCGGAAATGCTGGTGCTTCGTCGCCCGCATTGAGGTGTACCTCGCGCGTGGCGTAATCGAGGCTGTTATCCTCATCCACCCATGTCAGCGAATGTTTAAGCCAGTTCGCGTCGTCGCGCTCGGGGTAGTCTTCGCGCGCGTGGGCGCCGCGGGATTCGGTGCGGTTGAGCGCGGCGAGCATGGTGACACGGGCCTGGGCGAGCAGGTTCTGGGTTTCGAGCGCGGCGACGAGATCCACATTCCACGGGTGGTGGTGATCTGGGATGCCGATTTTTTCTTCAGCGAGATCTTCTAATATTTCGTGGCCGCGCGTGAGGTCGGCGCCGTTGCGGTAGATGGGGGCGTAAGTGCTCATCGTCTGTTGCAAGTTATGGCGGATTTCTTGCGGAATATGCTCACCATGCGCAAACCGCATCGCATCGAGGCGCGCGATGGCCATATCAACAGCACGGTCGGGGATGTCGGCTTGCGCGCTTTGTTTGGTGAGGTTGCTGCTTGCCCAATCACCCGCATCACGCCCGAAGACAACGAGATCCAGCAGCGAATTACAGCCGAGGCGGTTGGCGCCGTGGCAGGAATTGCTCGCCGCCTCGCCGATGGCCATGAGGCCGGGGACGACATCTTCACTCCCTCTCCCTGGAGGGGAGAGGG
>JBGAJE010000003.1:16670-31008 GCA_044225085.1 Rickettsiales bacterium
CGATGAAAAGCGGAGGCGGGCCCCCTCATCCCGACCTTCTCCCCCGCGGGGAGAAGGGGTGACGCGCAGCACCTGGCTTTGGACGTTGGTGGGGATGCCGCCCATCGAATAATGCACCGTCGGCACCACGGGAATCAGCGTCGTGCGTGGGTCGAGATGCATAATCGTTTCGCACAGGCTAGTGATGTAGGGGAGTTTTTCGGTGAAAATATCGGCGGGGAGGTGGGTGAGATCGAGGAAGACATGATCGGCCTTTGGGCCAGCACCACGACCGGCACGGATTTCTTGAATGATGGCGCGCGCAATTACATCGCGGCTCGCGAGTTCCATGCTATGTGGCGCGTAGTTAGTCAGAAAACGCTCACCCAGCGCATTGCGCAAATAGCCGCCTTCGCCGCGGGCGCCTTCGGTAATCAAAATGCCAGAACCGGCGAGGCCGGTGGGGTGGAACTGGACGAATTCCATATCTTGCAGCGGAAGGCCCGCGCGCAGGACCATGGCGTTGCCGTCGCCGGTGCAGAGGTTGGCGGCGGTGGTGCTGGCATAGGCCTGGCCGTAGCCGCCGGTGGCGAGGATGGTGAGGGCGGCTTCGAAGATGTGCAGGTCGCCGGTGGCGATTTCTAAGCAGATGACGCCGCCGCAGCTGCCATCGTCGCGCATCAGCAAATCGAGCGCGAAGAATTCGGAATAGAAGGTGATGGGGCGGCTGATGGCGCGCTGGAGCATGACTTGCATGATGGCCTGGCCGGTGCGGTCTTCGGCAGCAGCGGCGCGGAAGCAGGGTCGCCGCCATATTCAACCGTTTGGCCGCCATAGGGACGTTGGTAGATTTGCCCGGCGGCGTCGCGCGTGAAGGGGACGCCCCAATCGGCGAGTTCCATGATGGCGCGGGGAGCTTGCTCGCACAGGCGGGCGATGGCGTCCTGGTCGCCCAGCCAGTCGCTGCCGCGCACCGTGTCGTACATATGCCAGCGCCAATCGTCCGGCCCACGGGTGCCGAGCGCCGCGTTGATGCCGCCTTGCGCCGCCATCGTGTGGCTGCGGCGCGGGTCCTTGCTGATGACGCCGACATTCAGGCCGCCTTCGCTGGCCGCAATCGCCGCGCGCAAGCCCGCCCCACCGGCGCCGATAATCGCGACGTCGAGCCGGTGGTGGGTGAGGTGGTAGGAATGCATGAGCGCTCATGATTATCGTCATTCCAGCGAAAGCTGGAATCCACCTTCTTGTGTGCAATAAAAATGGATTCCAGCTTTCGCTGGAATGACGTAGGGAATGGAGCAGATTATGTAATGAGCTGATGAAAGATATGCAAGATTCCTTCGACATTCGGGCTTTTTTAACGGCGGCACTGGCTGAGGATATTGGCTCGGGCGACGTAACCGGCAACGCGGTGATCCCCGCTGATGCAGTGGCCACGTTTGTGCTGAACGCGCGGGAACCGTTGGTGGCGGCGGGCTTGGTGCATCTTCCGCTGTTGTTTGAATTGGTGGATGCGCGCGTGAAAGTGACGCTGCATGTGGCCGATGGCGATAAGGTCGCCGCTGGCACCAAGTTGGCGACGATTTCCGGTCCTGCGCGTGCACTATTGGCTGGCGAACGGACAGCAATCAACCTGCTCCAGCAACTCTGCGGCGTGGCGACGTTGACGCGGCAATATGTGGATGCGGTCGCAGGAACCGGCGCGCGGATTTTGGATACGCGCAAAACGCTGCCTGGATGGCGTCACCTGCAAAAATACGCCGTGCGCTGCGGCGGCGGCCACAACCACCGCATGGGGCTTTATGACGCGGTGCTGATTAAGGATAACCACATCGCGGTCGCAGGCAGTGTAACAGCGGCGATAACCGCAGCGCGCGTTTATGCGCCGCAGGCGAAAATCGAAGTCGAATGCGACACGCTCGCGCAGCTGGACGAAGCACTGGCGGCGAAGGTGGAGATCGTGCTGCTCGACAATATGGACAACGCCACACTCGCCGAAGCTGTGCGGCGTGCAAAGGCGGCAGGCGTGGCGAGCGAGGCATCCGGCACTGTGAATCTGCAGACGGTGCGCGCCATTGCGGAAACGGGCGCGGAAATGATTTCCGTTGGAAAAATCACCCATTCTGCCGTGGCAGTAGATATTGGGATGGATGAAGTTTAGTAGTTCACCCGTCACCCTGAACTTGTTTCAGGATCTATCAAAGCAATATTTCGTCGCAGACGCTCCTTGATGGATGCTGAATCGAGTTCAGCATGACAAGGTGCTACCGCAACCCAACTACGGTGCCCTGTGTCGCAATCATCCGCTTCGCTACACTTGGCATACCGCGCTTACCCAAACCAATCTTCTTCGCGAGTTGACTGCGGACGACCGCATAATTCGGTGCCACCATCGGATAGTTTGCAGGCAGGTCCCAGCGGGCGCGGTATTCTTCGGGGGTCATGTTGTAGGCGGATTTGAGATAGCGCTTGAGCATTTTTACGCGTTTACCATCCTCGAGGCACACTAAGTAATCGGCCTTCACCGAATCCTCGATCGCCACAACCGGCTGGCGGTGGCGGCTAGAAGCCGTGACCGGCAGGGCAGGGGCAGCGGCTTGCGCGAGACTGCGCAGGGTACCGAACACATCCGCCGTCAGTGCGGTGAGATTCACCGCTTCCGCCGGGCGATTCACCAAATACGCACTCACGATTTGCGAGGTAGCAGCGATTAATGTGTCGATCGCGATGGAAGTATTCGCCGACGCAAATGCGGGCGAGGGGGAAGCCTGTTTCATTGCTTGCTCCGAGATTAAGGGTTTGCCGATGCCGCCATCTTTGCGATGGTCGATTATTATTTTATTACGTAACGACTAGCGTAGCGTTGGTAGTAGGTCAAGTAGTGCCTAGTGATGGGCGCCTTATGCCTAGTTAAAAATGCTATTTACTAGGCATAAGGCACCCACGACTTATCACTAACACTTGCACTCGCCCCCTTAAGGCGACTATGTTCCCCGCCTATGCCAAGCGTACTAGAGAAAAAATGCGCCGAAAAAGGCCTAAAAATGACGGAACAGCGCCGGGTCATCGCCCGTGTGCTCTCCGAATCGAGCGACCATCCGGATGTTGAGGCTTTGCATAAGCGCGCGACCACGGTCGACCCCCATATCAGTATTGCAACCGTCTACCGGACGGTGAAATTGTTTGAGGACGCGCACATCATCGAGCGCCATGACTTTGGCGATGGCCGTGCACGTTATGAGGAAATGCCAGATGAGCACCACGATCACTTGATCGACCTACGTTCAGGTAAAGTGGTAGAATTTATGAACGACGAAATCGAACGGCTGCAGGAGCGTATCGCCCGCGATTTGGGCTACAAGCTGGTCGATCACCGGCTGGAGCTTTTCTGCGTGCCGCTGGAGGAGAAGAAATGAAAATATTTTTGTCATGCCAGCGCAGGCTGGCATCCAGCTTTCTAAATGATATTTGCGACGCAGACGCGTCGCGCTGGATTCCTGTCTTCGCAGGAACGACAAGTAAAGAGGCAGTTGCATGATCTTTGAATCCGTATTCGAGCCTATTCAGTCTGGCCATCTCACCTTACGGTTGGCGGAAACAGAGGCAGATATCCATGCCGCCCAGCGCCTGCGTTACCGAATTTTTTGTGAGGAAATGGGCGGCGTTGCAAACCTCGCCGTGCAACAGCAAAAGCGTGATTTCGATCAGTTCGATGATGCATGCTATCATCTACTTGTCATCGACAATAACCGTGTGGGCGATGCGCGCGTGGTCGGCACCTATCGGCTGCTCACACGGCAAAATATGCCGCGCGTGGGCAGCTTCTACACCGAGACTGAGTACGATATTAGCCCGCTGAAAGCCTATAAAGGCGAGATCATGGAGCTTGGCCGTTCCTGCGTAGAACAGCAATATCGCACGCGCCCCGTGATTCAAATGTTGTGGCAGGGGATTGGTTCCTTCATTGCTGCCAAGGATATTGCCCTCATGTTCGGCTGCGCGAGCTTCCATGGCGTGAACGTAAAAGAGCATCACCACGCGCTTTCGTACCTCTATCACTACCACCTCGCGCCCAAGGAAATCCGTCCAACAGCTCTCCCGGCGCATTATGTGAACATGAATTTCATGCCGAAAGAAGAAGTGGTGCCCCGCGCGGCGCTAACGACGTTACCTCCGCTCATCAAAGGTTACCTGCGCCTTAATGGCATGGTGGGCGATGGTGCAGTGCTCGATTATTCGTACAACACCTGCGATGTCTCCATCATCGTACAAACCGACCAGGTGAAGGAGCGCTACGCTTCGCGCTATATGCCGGAATCGGAATAATGAATCAACCTGCCCCGCATATTGAGAAATCGGCGACGCGTGCTATCCTGCGGCTTATAGCACTGATTGCACTGGTACTCGTGATGTTCCTCCCAGTGCTAATGCTTTATCTCCTGCGGCTCGAACGCACGCGGGCGTATGTGGTGGCGTTTTTTTATCGGTGCGTTGGTCGTATCTCCGGTGTGCGGCTTACGGTGGAAGGCACGGTCAGTCGCCTTCGGCCGCTCATGCTCGTTGCCAATCATAGCAGTTACCTGGATGTGTTCGTGTTGGGCTCCATCCTCCCTATTTCCTTCACGCCGAAGCTCGAGATTCGCAGTTGGCCGGTGATTGGTTTTTTCTGTGTGCTGGCGGATTGCGTGTTCATCGAGCGCCGCCCGACCGATATGCAACGCGCCCAAGCCGAAATGGCCGACCGTTTGCGTGACGGCAAAGTGCTCGTGCTGTTTCCCGAGGGAACGACGGGCGATGGATTCCACGTGAAGCCCTTCAAAAGCGGGTTTTTGAGTTTGGTGGAAGACCATGATTTGCCGCTGCAGCCGGTGGTCGTGGCCTACACCCATATCGGCGATATGCCGCTGAGCGCCGCCACGCGCGACCAAGTGGCCTGGATTGGCGAGGCGAGCTTCGTCACCCATTTCATGCGGCTGCTGCGCTTCCCGAGCGTACGCGTCACCGCGCGGTTCTACGATGTCGAACGCCGCGAAGACCATGATGACCGAAAAACCCTTGCCAAATCCTGCGAGGAGACGATTACAACAGGGTTGCACCAAACGCTGGAGGCGCACGGTGTCCGGAGCTAAGGCCTATCCACTTGTCATTCCCGCGCACGCGGGAATCTTAAGAGGGCCACTGCGGAGGCAAGATCCCCGCTTTTGCGGGGATGACGAGGAGGAAGGGCCCAGACCATGTCACTAGTTGAAATCACCCCCGAATCGCACGATGTGCGCATCGAGCTGAAATACGCCACTGCTGACAATTTCACCGGTGCCCCCGTCTATCGCAAAGACGCGAAATGCTACTTACATAAAGAAGCAGCGGAAAAATTGAAGATAGCGGCCGAACTTGCCAAAACGCAGGGCTACCGCCTCACGATTTACGATGCTTATCGCCCGACCGAAGTGCAGTGGAAGCTATGGGAGCACACACCGGACCCGAATTTTCTCGCGGACCCACGTCGCGGCTCGCCCCATTCGCGGGGGACGGCGATTGACCTTACTTTGTGCCGGTGGGATTGGACGCCGCTCGATATGGGGACGGCGTTCGATGAATTTCACCCACGTTCGCACCATGGCCGCCTCGACATCAACGCCGAAGCCCAGCGCAACCGCCTGCTGCTGATGGGGATCATGACCACGGCAGGCTGGGATTTTTATCGCAATGAATGGTGGCACTATCAGCTTTTCAACAGCCGCCAATATCCGTTGTTTGACGATGCGGATGCGCCGACACGGGTGGCCCTATAACCTCTCCCTTGGGAGAGGTAAAGGGGTAGACTTCCCCCAAAAACTGCCCTAAATACGCGCGATGCAAAGTTTCTTTGAGATATTGAGCATCCCGGTCAGTTTCACGCTGGATGAAAAAGCGCTGGAGCAGGCGTATTTCACGGCGCAAAAAGCCTGCCATCCGGACCGTTTCATCGGCAAGCCGGAGGCCGAGCGCGCGGCGGCCATCACCCGCTCACAGCTGGTGAACGATGCGTATGAAACACTGAAAAATCCACTCACCCGCGCGGAGCATTTGCTGGAGCTGCAGGGCGTGCATGTGTTGGGCGAAGACCAACCCGCGCCGCCGCAGTTGCTGCTTGAAATGCTCGAACTGCGCGAGCGCGTGGCGGATGCCGAAGATGGTCCGGCGTTAATGGCGATGGTGAATGAAATCAAGACGCTCGCAGCAGCGAATTCCAAGGATATCGAGCAGGCGTTCGCGGCGAATGATGTGATCAAGGCCAGTGAGGAAACCCTGCGCCTGCACTATCTCGGCAAGGCGATGGAAGAAGCCCATACACGGATTTACCGGCTGAAAGCATCGCATGCCTGATCTGATCCAGATTTACGAGCCCGGCCAAACGCCGCTGCCGCATGCGGATACGGCCGCGATCGGGATTGACTTGGGCACGACACACAGCGTTGTCGCCATCGCCAGTGACGGTAAGGCCGAAGCGATTCACGATGTGCATGGCCGTGCAGTGGTGCCATCCATCGTGCAATACACCAAATCCGGCACCAGCATTGGCCACGAAGCGCGGCGGGCCTATGGCGAAGGCGAGGCGGGGGTGATTGCCTCTATCAAGCGTCTCATGGGAAAATCCGCGGCGGATGTGGAGCAGGTGGCGGGCCAAACGGCTTACGATGTCGATATGTCGCAATCTGGCCTTGTGCGCCTCAATGTGGCAGGCCGCACGGTGACGCCCGTCGAAATCTCCGCGGAAATTCTCAAATACATGCGCGAACTGGCGGCGGATGCGCTGGGGCGGGATGTGACGCGCGCCGTGATTACCGTGCCTGCCTACTTCGATGACGCTGCCCGCGCTGCCACGCGCGATGCCGCACGCATTGCAGGGCTTGAAGTGCTGCGCCTTATCAACGAACCTACGGCCGCCGCACTGGCTTACGGGCTCGACACCCAAGCCCAAGGCACCTTCGCGATCTACGATTTTGGCGGCGGCACGTTTGATATTTCGATTTTGAAGCTGGAGCAGGGCGTGTTCCAAGTGCTCGCGACGGCGGGCGATACGCACTTGGGTGGGGACGATATCGACCAACTCATCGCCGCCAAAATGCTCGAAAAAGCGGGCACGAAGCCTGATTCCATCACCCCCGGCGAGCTTGGTGAACTCATGGCGCTGTGCCGTGGCGCGAAGGAAAAACTTACCGCTGAACAAAAAGCCTCCATCGTCTGGGAAGGCGCGTTTATCGAGATCGACCAGCCGATGTTAGAGCAGATGATGGCACCGCTCATCACCCGCACGATTGCATGCTGTGATGCGGCACTACATGACGCAGGCTTAACGCCGAAAGACATCACCGGCGTCGTCCTCGTCGGCGGGTCAACGCGCATCCCACTCGTGAAAACCAAAGTCGCCGCGTTTTTCGGCAGCGCGCCGCATGATGGGCTGGACCCGGACCTCGTCGTGGCCCTCGGCGCAGCGTTGCAGGCAGAAGCGCTCACCAAAGGATCGGATAATTTGCTGATCGATGTGATTCCGCTGTCGCTGGGCCTGGAAACCATGGGCGGTATTGTCGAAAAAATCATCTACCGCAATTCGCCAATTCCCGCCAACGTCGCGCAGGAATTCACGACCTACCAAGACGGCCAAACGGCGATGAAAATCCACGTCGTACAGGGCGAACGCGAAAAAGTGGATGATTGCCGCTCGTTGGCACAATTCAACCTCACCGGCATTCCGCCAATGACGGCCGGGGCCGCCCGCATTCGCGTCAGCTTCACCATCGATGCCGACGGGCTGCTGACTGTGGCCGCCGAGGAACTGACGACCGGAACCAAGCAGGCCGTGGAGGTGCAACCCTCCTATGGCCTTGCGTTTGAGGAAATCGAACGTATGGTAACTGCCGGTGCCCAGCATGCGCGCGAGGATATTTTTGCACGCCTGTTGATCGAGGCGCGGGTGGATGCGGAACGCGTCATTCATGACGTAACCTCCGCCACACGGGCCGATGCCGCGCTGCTCAAGCCCGGCGAAGAGGCGATGATCGCCGCGCAAATCGAGCGTTTACGCACGATGATCGCAGGTGAAAATCGTGAGCGCATCGACCATGAGGTGCATGCGCTTAATGCCCTCGTCGGCCCATTCGCCGAACGGCGCATGAACGCTGCCATCGCCTCCGCACTCGCGGGGCGTAAGGTGGATGAAGTAGAATAAAAATAACTAAAGAAGAGACCGGCAATGCCTAAAATTACATTCGTACTGAACGACAAAACTGAAAAAACGGTGGATGCCCCCAACGGCATTTCGCTGCTGGAAGTGGCGCATAAAAATAGCATCCCGCTTGAAGGCGCGTGCGAAGGTTCGCTCGCTTGCTCGACCTGCCATGTGATTGTCGATGAATCGTTCTATGGTAAACTTCCGAGCGCAAGCGATGACGAGGAAGACATGCTCGATCTCGCCTTCGGCCTCACCCACACCTCGCGCCTGGGCTGCCAGATCATGATGAATGACAGCCTCGATGGCCTCAAAGTTTCACTTCCCTCCGCCACCCGCAATATGCAAGTCGACAAAAAATAACCCCGCACAAATGAGCTCTCTATGACCGACCAATCCGATTTCACTGCCCCCACGCTAAAGAAAAAGCGCCATTGGGCTCTTATCATCACTGCGGTGATTTTATTGATCGGGATCGCCGGATTTATTGCCTCGCGCGCCGGCATCGATAAGCTTCTCGTCAAGCAAAAGCTCGACGATGTGATTGCCCAAATCAAAGAAAATGGTCGCAATCAGGGGCGGGATATCGACATCACCTATGGCGACCTTGAAGTTGTCGGTAGCTTCGCAAGCAAGCATGTGGTGGTGCATAACCCCGCTTTTTACGTGAAGCCGATGAACCAAAAGCCGCTGCAACCCGGCGAGCAACATAAGCCGGATTCGCTGGTCGTCACCACCCCAACGCTTGAAATTTACCCGGAAGCGGCGGATCTTTCGTCTCTGCGTTTGCAACTGCCTGAGCCCATCAACTTCGCCGCGCAAGATGCACCAGAGAAATCATTGTTAAAACTCTCGGCCAACACGCCATTTGCCGTCTCTTTCACGCAAGAGACAGTCAATAACGTGCCCCACACCAAAGTGAAATACGTATCGCCGACCGAGCTGGACTACACCTTCCTGCGCGAGCAGCAAGCCGAGGGAGCGGAAGAAAAAACCCCCGACCTCGTACCTGTCTATGACACGCTGCATGTTGCCATCGCGGCCGGTAGCGGCCTTGAGAGTGATTTCGCGACCGATGGTAGCGAGCTCGGCACCGCCAAAATTCACTTTGGTAATGTGGTCAGCACGCCCCAATCCGCACCGGAAGGCGCCGTCGCCATCGCCGCGATGGAAGGGGAGTGGAGCAATGTCCTCAACGAGAAAAAACAAAACGTAATTCATAGCACACTGAACCTCGGCCCCATCACCGGCGGTATTTTGCCTTACGCTCCCATCGCGATCGCCATGGATGTGACCTATACCGGCACGTTGCTAAAAACGCCGGAATCGGTGGCCGAAGCAAAGTCACAGGAATCGGCGATAGACGTGAAAACATTCTCCATCACCACCAAAGATTCTAGCTTCACCGTCACCGGCAATTTCACGGCCGATGCATCCGATATACTGCCGGTGGGCAAGGCCAACATCGCGATTGTGAACATGCCTTTCATTTTGGGCGAGCTGCGCACCAACGCAATTTTGAACCCGAATAACGAACCGATTGTGGCGCCGCTTCTGCAACTGATGACGGGAAGCCCACTCGATCAATTGAAAGACACCAACATCGCCATCGAGCGTGCACGTGGCGGTGCCTTCAAAATTGGTCAAACCACATTTGAAGAGCTTTTCGCGACCTTCCTGAAGCAAGCCATGGCTCAGAAGCAAGGTGCAGCTGCGCCGGCCACTCCGGCGGCACCCAATGTGATTACCCCCACCACGCCCAACGCACACGCACCAACATTGCCGCCGGCCGACAAACCAAAACCAAAACCCCTTGAAGTGCCCGATCACGGCACCCGAGGCTAATTAGCTCTCCTTTAGGAGAGATATCAATTGCCGGCAATTTAAGGTGAGGGCTCGCCAGCGTGGCAGGCCATCACCTATTTTGATTATGTCTCGTTGACCTCTCCCCAAGGAGGGGTAGAATGAAACATCACGGAGGTTCTATGGCTAAGCGTCCCGCAAAGAAAACGAGCAAGAAATCCGCCCTGCCGACTTGGGATCTGACGGATATGTACCCGTCGCCTAAATCTTCCGCAGTGACGAAAGATATCGATTGGCTCAAAAAAAACACCGCATCTTTTGCAAAACAATACCAAGGAAAGCTTTCGCTAATGCGCGGCGATTCGTTGGCTGCTGCCATCCGCATCTATGAGAAATTGCAAGATACGCTCGGTAAACTCGGCAGTTATGCGCAACTGCTCTATGCCGGCGATATGAATAATCCCGCCATCACCCAATTCTACCAAAACACGCAAGAAACGCTGACCGTGATTTCCTCCCAGCTCGTGTTTTTTACGCTTGAGCTCAACAAAATCGCCGACCCGCAATTGACCGAGGAATACAAATCCTCCGCCGCGCTCCGCCATTACAAGCCGTGGCTCGATACCATCCGCAGCTACAAGCCCTATCAGCTTGAGGATGCGCTCGAGCAATATATCCACGAAAATTCCGTCATCATGAACGCCTGGCAGCGGCTCTATGATGAATCGAATGCCCGCCTCGAATTCACCGTGCGCGGTAAAAAAATTACCTCTGCCGAAGTATTTGATTTCCTCGCGCGCGACGATGCGAAGCTGCGCAAAGAAGCGGCCAAGGAAATCGCCCGTGTCTACGCACAAAATGGCGCGCTGTTTGGGCTAATCACGAACACACTCGCCAAAGCCAAACAGATTGAAGACGAAAAACGCTGCTTCCCGAAACCCATCAGCAGCCGCAACGTGGCCAACCAGGTGGAAGACGAAGTGGTCGATGCGTTGATCGCGACGGTAAAGAAAAATTACAAACACCTCTCCCACCGCTATTATAAATGGAAGGCCAAACAATTTGGCAAAACTGCGTTGGATTATTGGGATCGCAATGCGCCGCTGCCCGCCGCTGGCGACAAAAGATACAGCTGGGAGCAGGGGGTGAAACTGGTGCGCGAGGCGTATTATGCATTCTCGCCGGAACTCGCCAAAACTGGTACGAAATTTTTCGACAATAACTGGATCGACGTACCGGTACGGCCGGGCAAATCCCCCGGCGCATTTGCCCACCCCACCGTGCCGTCGTCTCACCCATATTTGTTGCTCAATTACCTCGGCAAAACGCGCGATGTGATGACACTCGCGCACGAGCTCGGCCACGGTGTGCACCAAGTGCTCTCCGCCGACCAAGGCGCGTTGATGGCCGACACACCGCTAACACTGGCCGAAACAGCCTCCGTATTTGGCGAAATGCTCACCTTCCAGGAACTACTCAATCGCGAGACGGATAAAAAACGCCGCACGTTGCTCATCGCAGGCAAAGTGGAGGATATGCTCAACACCGTCGTCCGCCAAATCGCGTTTTGCGAGTTCGAGCGCAAACTGCACGATGAGCGCCGCAAAGGCGAACTCTCTGTCACCCGCATCGGCGAGTTATGGATGAGTGTGCAAGGCGAATCGCTTGGACCCGCCATTAAGCTCAGCCCGGAATACAACACCTACTGGATGTATATTCCGCACTTCATTCACACACCGTTTTATGTGTATGCCTACGCGTTCGGTGATTGCTTGGTAAACTCCCTCTACGGTGTCTATCTCAAAGAGAAAAAAGCCGGCCGCGCGGATGCTTTCGCCAAAAAATACCTCACCATGCTCAAAGCCGGCGGCACGCTGCGCCACAAAGAGCTGCTCAAGCCATTCGGCCTCGACGCCAGCAAGCCGGACTTCTGGCAGGCTGGGCTTGATATGATTTCGGGTTATATTGATCAGTTGAAGTAATACCTCTCCCATCGGGAGAGGTCTAAATTCGTCTTCGAATTTAGGGTGAGGGCCAGCGGAGGCCGCACGCTCTCGCCCTGCTCGCAAGTGCTCGCAGACCTCTCCCGATGGGAGAGGTAACCTACTTCTTCCCCAGCGGATGGTTCTTTTTCACTACTTGCTGCAAATGCATATTGGCGACGTGGGTGTAAATTTGCGTCGTGGCAATATCGCTATGGCCGAGCAGCTCTTGGATCACTCGTAAATCCGCGCCACCTTCAAGCAAATGCGTCGCGAAACTATGCCGCAACGTGTGTGGTGAACAACGATTGGGATTCAGATTGGCCAAAATACAAAGTTGCCGCAGCGACTGGCCGAAGCGCTGGCGAGTAAGATGGCCCGATTTACCATGGCTAGGAAAAAGATATTTCGAATCGCGCTTAGCGGGGATAAATTGATCGCGCACCTCAAGATAATCCGCCAGTGCCTTCACCGCCGTCGCATGCAACGGAACAATACGATCCTTACCGCCTTTTCCGGTGATCATAAAATAAGGCTGAATTTTTTTCGGCCGTTTCGGGTCGCGCTGAATATGGTGCATGGTCAGCGTAACAAGCTCACTCACCCGCATACCGGAGGCATAAATCAACTCCATCAGCGCATGCATGCGAATGCCTTCAAGCGTCTCATCTGCACGGGTCACATCCATTAAACGCTGCACCTCGGCGCGGCTGAGCAACTTTGGCAAACTACGCGTGCGCTTGGGGGCCCGCACGAGCAACACAGGGTTATCGTTACAAATGCGCTCGCCCATCAGAAATTTGAACCACTGAGTAAGCGCCGAGCGTCGCCGCGCCAGTGTGGCGGGCGAGAGGTGGCGGGCACTGAGATCGGCAATATAAGCAGAAACATCGCCGTGATTCATCGATTCCATATCCAGCTTTTGCGTCACCGCATAAGCGAAGAAATCGGTAAGATCACGCTTGTAGGAGTCGCGCGTAGCTGGGGAAGCACCGCGGGTCGCGATCATCATCTCCAAAAACGCATCACGCCACCCAAGCCAGTTGGCCGGAGTGGCGTGAGTTTCGGTTTCTACCATTCAAAATTAGTGAGCGGCAGCAGGCGCGGCGGGTGTTGTTTCCGGCGCTGGTGTGGTGGTGTTCGCATTTGGCGCGGGCGCGCTGCCATCCGTGGCTGCAGGCGCGGCATCGGGCGACGGCGTAGCTGCATCCGGTGCAACCCCATTCGTCGAAGGCATGCTATCTGGCGAAACATTGGTCGCAGCATCTGGCGCAGCAGCATCCGGCGAGTTCGTTGTCGTCGCATTGTTAATCGTATCATTTGCTGGGATTTCTTCCGTCGTCGTGGTGGTCGCAGGCGGGGTGCTATTCATGGTCACGGCAACAATAATGGCGGCAACAATAGCAACGGCGACGAGGAGAATGACTAGATTTTTATTTTTGGACGGGGTCGACATAAAGCCTCATAGAATGTGGTTAGAGTTGAATTCTGCGGCAAAGCCGCTACTCTTGTGCTCCCGAACCCGCCGAGAGTCAATAGCGCATGCACAAACAAGAAAACGTCGACGAGCATAAAAAATCGACAGGGAAAGCGCCCAGTGACTGGCGCTCACGCCCGCTTGTCCTGATTGGTTTGATGGGTGCGGGCAAGTCGACCATTGGCCGTCGCCTTGCTAAAACCATCGGCTGGCGATTCGTCGATTCGGACGAAGAAATCGAAGCAGCGGCAGGCTGCAGCATCGCCGATATTTTTACCATTCACGGTGAACCCATTTTTCGGGATTTAGAAAGACGCGTTATCAAGCGCTTGCTAGGCGAGGGGCCTCTGGTGCTCGCCACGGGCGGCGGTGCCTGGATGCAAGAGGATGTGCGCGCTACCATCCGTGCGCAAGCAACCACTGTTTGGCTACGCGCCGAACTTGATATCCTGACCGATCGTGTCAGCCGCCGCGACCACCGTCCTCTGCTCGAGACAGGCGACAAACGCACGATCCTCAAACGGCTGATGGATGAGCGCTACCCCATTTACGAAGAAGCGGATTTGATTGTGGATTCAAGCGAAGGACCACATGAGAAGGTGGTCAATCGAGTCGTTGCCGCATTAGAGGGGCTTTCCGATGCATAAAGCTGAACGGTTACGTGTTGAACTCGGCGCGCGCAGTTACGATATTATCGTTGGTACCGGCTTGCTGGCAAATGCGCACGGCAATATCGCGCCCGTGCTCACCTCCAAGCGCGTCGTGATCGTGAGCGACACTACCGTCGCCAATCACTACGCCGATAAGCTAATGCAATCACTCACCCATCACGGCATCCAGTGCGATTTACTGACGGTAGATGCCGGCGAATCCGCCAAAAGCTTCTCC
>JBGAJE010000160.1:0-3645 GCA_044225085.1 Rickettsiales bacterium
ACAATTAGCGGAAACCTAGCAGATTTCAGTGAATTTGCAATGTTACTTCGTGGTAAAATCGCGAAAAAAGCCACTTTTGAGCCATTTGGCGAACCAGGATTCGAGCTTGGCGGCGATTTCTGGTTCACTATTGGGATCGTGGGTGATGGTGGCATCAAGTGCTTCGTCGATGCAAAGCCCGCCAAATATATGGCCGAGCAAGTGATACTCAGCCGGCGAGAGAGGGTGGCGTTTCACCTCATTTTCGTGCCGCACAAGGCAGAGGTGGGTTGGCTGCATGGGTGGTGTTGGCATTTGTGGGTTCGCGTGCGTGGTGGTGATGTAGGTATCGACATCGAACTCCAACGCAAGAAGCTGACATGCGGTGCGGGTCATTAGCACCAAATTGGCGAAAGCGTTTGGGGCGAGACTTGTGAGGCGGGTGGCATCGAGCGCATCACTATCGGGTAGCATGAAAACTTGCGCGATGGTGGATTCGAAACGCGCAACATTACGTGCGAAGGGGGGTATCTGCTGGGCGGCGACGAAATTTGCGAAACCGTGCGGGTAGCGGTCGAGATTGAAATCCGCCGAGGGGTTTGCCTCGATATAATCACGTGCGAGGACATTAAAGGTTTCTTCACCGAGTATATTGAATAAGGCAGGGTAATCCGTGCGAATCGCACTAGTGAGGCGGATGTGGTAGCCACCGATATAAATTGCGATCTGCGCTTGCGGCGTAATGCGTGGATTGGGTTTTAGGTGAGATATGGCGTGTGCGTTATCCTGCGTAAGAATTGCGTCATGAAAATCGTTCAATACTGCGTTGAGTCGGTTCATGCGGCGGCCCTTGTATCGGCAGTGAAGTGGCGGGCTTTATCGAGCTCAGCGGTGAGGGTGGCGAGAGTGGGGATGGTTTCATCCCACTCCACCATGGTGGTGATGGGGCCTTTGGTGGCGATCGCGTAACTGTAGAGATTCCAGACTTCATCGACGACATGCTGATCGTGTGTGTCGATGATATGTGTGCCGTGATGTTGGTGGCCAGCGAGATGGATTTGGGCGATGCGGTTGGCGGGGATGGCGTCGATATAGGTTTTTGCATCGAAGCCGTGGTTGAAAGCGCTGACATAGACGTTGTTAATATCGAGCAGCAGGCCGCAATCGGCGTCTTCGGCGAGTTGAGTGAGGAATTCATGTTCGGGGATGGTGGAGCTGTTGAACTCGACATAACTGGATGGATTTTCGAGTACAATACGGCGCCCCAAGCGATCCTGCACTTCGTGCACGCGTGTGGTGATATGTTGGAGTGATTCGGCATTGAGTGGCACGGGCAAGAGATCATGCGTGTTTTTGCCGTTGATGCCGGTCCAACAGAGATGGTCGGAGAGCCAAGGCGCGTCGAGGAAATCGGCGAGGGCTTTGAGTTTTTCGAGATAGCGCAAATTCAGCGGATCGGTGCTGCCGATAGAGAGCGAGACGCCGTGCATGACGATGGGATAATCGCGGCGGATATCGGCAAGGAATTCCCAGTACCCACGATGGGCTTCGAGAAAATTCTCGGAAATAATTTCAAACCAGTCGATGTTTTTGGGCCGCGTCGCGAGAATTTCATCGTAATGCGGCGCACGTAGGCCGAGACCGAAACCGATATGAGGATATGTGAGGTGATTGCTCATAAAGAAAAGCTCGCCGCCATGTGGCGACGAGCTTTACTCATACAAATGTTAAGCGCCAGGGGTGAGCGAACCGCCCATTTTCTCGCACTCGCCTTTGGCGACGAATTTCCAGTCGTCTTTGCTGTTGTCGGTCGTAGCATGGCCTGCGCAGCTATGTGAACCGCTCGCCGATTTACAATCGTTTTTGCCGGCTTTTGCGATGCCGTAGCATTTGTCTTTTTTTGCATCGGTCATTGTGTCGGTAGCAGCAATGGCGCTAGCAGCAACGCCAGCAGCAAGAACACCAGCAAGTGCGGCGGAAAGAAGGGTCTTATTCATAGTAAACTCCATGATAAATTAAATGTGGTTTGAGCCGAATGATTCCGAACTCACCGTACCATTCGGCAGGGTTCGTGTAAAAGTTACATTACCATTTCAAAAATTTTTTCCCGAGTGCGAGACCGAGCAAGCCGACGACGATCATGGGCACATAATGCCAGGTAATGAGGTGCACCATGGAATCGGTTTGTTCGATGAATCGTAAAATAATCGCGCCCACGCTGAAGGCGGCTAACACCGCCACACCACCTGCCACCATGGCATGTGTGCTCGCGAACCGGCGCATGGTGAGGAAGATGGCGATGCCAGGGAAGAGTGCGTAGAACATGATGGCGACGGTGCACTCGTGGCTGTGTTCGGGCAAGGGGGCAGGGGGCGCATCCATCTGCCAAGCGCGGAAGATGATGGTGATGAAGAGGGCGAAAAATACGAGTGGCGCATAGGCGAGTCGACGCATGCCGTGCATGTCGGGGAAGGAGAGGATCGCTGCGCTGAGTGCTGTGCTGAGGAAAATGCCGATGAGCGCTGCCATTTCGGCCGCAAAAATGGGCCAGTGGAATTTAGCGAGAATATCCGGCCGCACACCGGAAAAAGCGATGATGACGGCCATGTAAATAATGCTGAGGACGATCCAACGCGCGCAAATTGCCCATGGGCCACGCGCGGGTTTCACGGCGTTGGCGCTATCGGCGAGTGAGGCAATGAATTGGTCGGTATTGTTCATGCGTCGGTTAATTTTCCTTTCAGCACTTTATAGGCCCGGTGGGCGGCGACTTTAACGGCCGATTCCGTCATGTTCATTTTCGCCGCGACTTCTTTGGCGGTATGGCCCTCGTGATGCAACATATATAAGATCGCCGGTTGTTTCCCAGGAAGTTGGTTGATCTCCCCTTCGATCGATTCGTAGGAAATGCCGTCATTAGTTACATCGGCCGGGATGATATTTTCAAAATCATCAAGATTAGCGGCGCGGCAGAGTTGGTCGCTATAATGCGCGCGCATGTAATCGGCGAGGCGGAATTTGGCGATGGCGTAGGCCCAGGGTTTATAAGGGCGCTGGCCGTCATAGGTGTGGCGGGCTTTGTGGATGGAGAGGAGGATTTCTTGTAACACATCCTCGACTTCTGCGGCGCGAGTGAGGCGTTTGCTGAGATAGGGGCGTAGTAATTGCGATGTGGCTTTTAGAAGGGCGGCATAGGCGCGCTTGTCACCGGCATTGGCGGCGCGCATGAGGTCTTCAAAACATGGCATAGTATCCATGATGTAACCTTTATCCTTTTTCGTGCGAATGGTGAGTTAGCCAACCATTGGAAAGGAAATATGATGTTATTTTTTGGTTTTATTACCCGTTTGTATGGCGGGTTTTTACACTATGCGAATGGGTTGCGTCCAGTGGTGTTATTGCTTGCGCGGTTGCAGATGGCGCATGTGTTTTGGGTGTCGGGGATTTTGAAAATCAGCGAATGGGATAACACGATTTCGCTATTCACGGATGAGCATCCGGTACCGCATTTGTCGCCATGGTTTGCGGCGGTGAGCGCGACGACGTTCGAGCTCAGTTGCCCGGTATTGCTAGTACTCGGCCTTGCCACGCGCTTGGCCACCCTGCCGATGCTCGCGATGACGGCGGTGATTTACTTCACGTATGACAACGCCATTGAGCATGTGT
>JBGAJE010000161.1:0-3624 GCA_044225085.1 Rickettsiales bacterium
GCATGCCGAGCGGCCTCGAGTAGGACATGCGTGCCCATAATATTGGTTTGCATGAAGGGAGCGGAACCTTCGATCGAATTATCGACATGCGATTCAGCGGCGGCATTGATGACGGCATCGAACTCGTATTTTTTAAACAGGCCGCTAACACGCGTAGCGTCGGCAATGTCGCCGAGGACAAGGGTATGATCGCCTTTGATGCCTTCGAGGTTGGCACGGTGGCCGGCATAGGTGAGTTTGTCGAGGATGATGACACGATGGCCATGAGCGGTGAGTTCCCTCACGAGCGCAGAACCGATGAAGCCTGCGCCACCGGTGAGAAGAATTTGTTTGGCGGGATGTGTCATAGCCAGAAATTCAGTGGAATGGTGAACGCGAGCAGTGCATCCGATGAATAATAGGATGGCACCGCGGGTACAGGATTAGCGCGGCTGATGACGTCTTTCGCCAAGCGATCGGCCTGGTCGGAGCCGGAGCTTTGGAAGATGGAGGATTGGCGAATATAACCGCTGTGATCGATCTCGATCCGCATCACGACGCGCCATTGTTTGCCATTCGGCACTTGCGCGGGCATGTGGCGGTTCACCCAATTTGAGATTTGTTGTTCATACGTCGCGCGAAGTGCTTCGAGCGATTGTCCCCCTTGCCCTGCTGGGCTGCCATCTGCGTCACCGGTGAGGGCACCGGTGCCAGGTAATGCGGCAAACGGTTGCGGGGCGCCGCCCACTTCACGCACATATTGTTGGGGTGTGGGAGCGATCGCGGGTCGTGCGGTAGGTAGTGGTGCGAATGCCGGCGTAGTAGCAGGTGCTGGGTTTTGCGGTGGCACTTGGCGTTGTGGCTCGGTGATAGGAACGATTTTGGGTGCAGGTGCTTCGCGCGGGGTTTCACGCACTGCTTCATGCTGCATCGGACGCGTTTTTGCGATGGGCTTCAGCGGTGCGGGAATAGCCGCCGGGGTTGCGGATGGAGTGGCATGCCAGCTTTCGTCATTCGTGGCGGTGATGACGGGGGCGGATGGTGCGTTCATACTCACGCCCACACCTGGCGTGCCCATTGCGGCGATGCGATCTTGGTCGCCAAGTTTAAAGGAGAGTGCGCGTACGGGAATATCCGTGACATGGTCGCGCGGGAAAAGGGCGGCGACGCCGAAGAATAGTAAATGCACGATGAGCGCCACGCCGAGCATTTTCAGGAAATCTTGCTGGGTGACGTAGGTGTTCGGCCCCATGGCGATGGGCGATGGCGCGAGGCTCGCCAGGCGGCGGCCCAGCATGCCTTGCGTGAGGCCCCATTTCATGTTGATGTTGGTGGCGAAGTTCCAGTTCATTTGGTGACCATCATATCGCCGGATTGGGTGACGAGGGAAATATTGCTGCCGCCGGCGGCACGAATTTGCTCCATGAAATCGACAAGCTTGTTCGCTTCCATGTGTGAATCGGCTTTGATGGTGATGATGCGTTCGGGATTCACGGCGAGTTGGCGCTTGAGCTCAGTGAGGATGCCGGTATCACTGTAGTTTTCGTCGTTGATGATGACTTCGCCGAATTTACCGAGGAGCACGACAATGGGGCCTTCATCGAGTCGCTGGCCGGAATCAGCTTCGGGCAGATCGATCGGGATAATGCTGAATTTTTCCATATGCCCGGCGACGATGAAGAACAGAATGATCGTGAATACGATATCGATCAGCGAAACCATGCTGATGGCGCGGAGTTTACGTGTTGTGCGGGCGAATTCCATTATTCCACCTTATCTACTTGCACATTGCGGCCGCCGGTCAAATAGACATTATCCATCACACTCACCAGCTGCTGCACGCTGACGCCGGGTGTGGTGAAAATGGCAATGCGGGCGTCTGGGTCGCTTGCTAACCGCGAGGCGAGCGTGCTGCTGAGGCCATCGTTATTCACGGGCTGATTATCGACGAGGAGCCCCCCGTCCTGCGCGATTTGGATGCGCAGAATTTGTGCGGGCGTGGTGCTGGGTGTGCTTTTGCTGTGGGCGGAAGGAAGTGAGAGTTCCATGGACTCAGAGACGACGAAGGTAGTCGTCAGCATCACAAACACCATGAGGTGGAAGACGATGTCGATCAGCGCGGTGAGGTTGATTTCTTGAATCGCGCGGCGTTTGCGTTCGAAGTCCATCGCTCGCGCCCCTAGAATTTATTGTAGCTCGGGTTCAGTAAATGCAGTGTGCTGGAGCTTTGCGGCGCGCCGCGTGGATTGGCGACGGCGTTTGCTTGCTCCTCCATCATTTTGCGTACACGGTCTTCGCGCTCGATGGCTTCGCGTTTTTCCTGCTCGCGCTCGTTACGGATGAACATATCTTCAAGGGCGAGGATTTGGATGGTGACATCACGCATTGTGGCGCGTACGCGTTCGATGAGACTATCGAGCAAGTAGAAGCAGCCCATGGCGGGTACGGCGACACAAAGTCCGCCGACGGTTGCGATCAACGCTTGCCAGATGCCTCCGGCAAGTTGTGATGGATCAACCCGCGTGCCGGAGGAAGCGAGTTTCGAGAAAGCTTCAACCATCCCAATCACAGTGCCAAGTAGGCCGAGCAATGGGCCGATGGAAGACGCCATTTCAAGCCCACGCAAATGGGATTCGAGGTAGCGCAGTTCGCTTGAACCGACGCGCGCGATTTCGGAGTCGCGGCGTTTGAGCGTCATTTCCCGGTTCATCACGCATTCGATGGCGACGCGCATGATGCGCGCGATGGGACCTTTTTCGCGGATGAGCAGGTGCGAGGCGTCGGTCAACTCGCCGCGCTTCACATGCATCATCACCCGGTCGATGAAGGTGGTGTTAAAGACGCCGCTAGTGATGAATTGGTAGACCTTGAAGAAAATCACTCCAAGCACATAAATCGACAGCAGCATGATGACCCACATCACTCCGCCGCCTTTGATGAAAATCAGATCAAGCATGATTCGTTGCCGCCGTGTTATCGCCAGTCGCTAATGCGCGCTGTGCTTTTGTTGAAGGACGCTGGAATCTAGCCCGCAGCGGGCGTGCTGTAAACCTTTACTAGTGAGAAAAACGCACGGCTTACGCAGCTAATTTGCGCGCCTCTTCCGGCAGCATGATGGGAATACCATCGCGGATCGGGTAGGCCAGGCCGGAGGCTTGGCAGACAAGCTCCTGTGCTGCCTTGTCATAGGTCAGCCGCGCCTTGCTGACGGGGCAGACGAGGATTTCGAGCAATGCAGGATCGAGGGTGCCGGTGTGCATGGGGGGAATTTAGCGGTATTCAGGAGAAATGCAATGAGGATCGAGTACTATCTCCGTAGGTATTTTATCCTTATACCATGCTCTAGGATCAAAATTTCCAGGTTCGTGGACTAGGGCTTCTGCTAATTGGGGAATAACGGTTTTGCTGTAATAGCGAATTGTGTGATTAAGCTTGCCTGCTGGCGCGAGCTGCATCGTTTCCCAATTGGTAAAATTGTCTGAATTGTCGGTTCCGGTGGAAGCAGCTATTACGGCAGCGCGAATGCTAGCTACGATCGCTGCGGCGATAGCTTCTTCCTGAGCATTTTTGGAGCCACCCTCTTTGGTTAATATTTCATCGGGTGTGTAATACATTTTTAGCCAATTTGCCATCCACGGGGCTTTT
>JBGAJE010000162.1:0-3615 GCA_044225085.1 Rickettsiales bacterium
AATGGAGCGCACAATCCGGGGTGAGGTGCCCATTACGGAACGATTCCTTGAGCATATCTATGCGACGTATATTTCCGATGAGCAGCAAGCGCGTATCGTGCAAGATACGACGAGTAATACTAAGGCGATCTTGACCGAGATGATGCAAAATCTCTCCGTGTTCAAGGGTACGACGACAGAAATTAGCCACGAGGTAGAAGAGCAGCTTCGCCAGCTTGAAGATCAGTTGCAGCACCTTAATAGTGGCGCGACGGAAGAGATGGTGCGCATCCTAGCGAATACGCTGGTTGAGAGTGCAAAGGCGATGCAGGCCTCGAGTGTGGATTTGGCGGCGCGTCTAGCAACGGCGCAGGAGGAAATTACCAAATTGCGCACGGTGCTGACGAAGGTGATGACTGAGGCTGATCGGGATTTCTTAACGGGCTGTTTCAATCGCAAGGCATTTGATAAGCGCTTGTTGGCGGCGATTGAGGATGCGAATACCGATTCGAGTCCCCTGACATTGCTGATGCTTGATATCGACCATTTCAAAAAGTTCAATGATACGTTTGGACATTTGATCGGGGACGAAGTGCTCAAGATTGTCGCGCGGACGTTGATGGATGGGTTGAAGGGCATGGATTGTGTGTCGCGCTATGGCGGCGAGGAATTCGCAGTGATTTTGCCGCGCACGCCGGTGGGATCGGGCATGTTGGTAGCGGAGTCCATTCGTAAGACCATTAGTGGGCGAGAATTCAAACGTAAAACGACCGGACAGACATACGGCAATATTACCGTATCGATTGGGGTGGCAGCGTTCCGCCATGGTCAAGATCTGGCTACAAGCTTCATGAATCGGGCAGATGAGGCGCTTTATCGCGCGAAGAAATCGGGTCGCAACCGGGTGGTGCAGGAAAACTTGGCCAGTTAATCACGCGGCTTTTGCATCGCATTTTTGGCAAAGGCCGATAAGTTCCAACCGTTCCGTTTCTACCCGAAAGCCAATGGCTTTGCCGAGAGCATCGATGGTTTTACAGATGCGGTGGTCATGCAGCTCCAAAACATTTTTGCAGTCGCGACAGACGGCGAATTGGGTGCCGTGATCGGCGGCATCACTATGGCAAGCGACAAAAGCGCCGAGGGCGGCGATGCGGTGAATGAGTCCCTCTTCCTCAAGGGACTGTAGGGCGCGATAGATGGTGGGGGCGGCTTTTACGCCTTTACTGCGGAGCTTTTCAAGCAGGTCGTACGCGCCTAACGGTGTTTTACTTTTGCGTAAGGCATTTAGCACCAAATCGCGGGGGTGGATGGAGAGGGTAGATGGGCGGGCCATAATTTACCATGATGACGTTTTTGTTACATTATAACAAACTGCTTTACAGGCCAAGTGTTTTATCCTACGCGCTGTTTGTTATTTTATAACAAATGGTGATTTATGTCCGATATATTGCCAGAGTTAAACCCACCGCTCGATGTGGCGAAGTTTCTTTCCGGAGAGCACACACTGAAGCCGATGCATCATGCGGCGGTGGGTTGGCAGTTATTTGCGCAACAATTGGCGGCGGATCATGTGCCGAAGATGGCTGACATTGCGGCATGGAGCAGCCGGATAACGCAAGCGACCGCGCACGCCGATTGGCCAGCGATGCATGATGCGGCGCGCGAAGCCATGCTTGCTGCGTGGCGAATGGTGCAGACAGAGGGAGCAACTTTTTCACCGGAGGATATTGAGCGGGTGGAGTTGCTTTTTGAGTCGGCCATGCCGAACGTGGCGCAGGTGGCGACCATTGAGCATTCTGAATTACAGGTGCCGTTGCGGCCATTGGTGGAGTATCTGACGCAATGGGCGGGCGAGGAGAGCCCATGGCGGGATATACCATCGCCGCCACTTGCATCGACGTTGGATGACCTTTTTGCTGGTGTGAAGTCCTCTCCCTCGTCTTCTACACCATCCAATTTCGTGAGTAATATAGGGGGTGGGGGGCATATCCATGACGAAAGTTGTCGGCATGGGTGGCCGTTTTCAGGCACTTCCCGATCCGGCCATAAGGGAAGCGGAACAGGTGGTTATAATGGCGGACATGTGCACGGGATAGACTGTGGCCGTATTGCAGAAGGTAACGTAAAAAAAACCTTATATTGGGGCGCAGGAAGCGCTATAGTTGCAGGAATAGTGTATTTTATTAGCAAATATGGTAAGGCTGATACGTCCCAACATATTAACGAAAAAGAAAAACCTTGGACAAATCGCGTTGGAGATACCGAAGTAAGTCCAGCGTCTATGCCGCCGCCTTAATAATAGGGTCGGTTGTAGCGGTGGGGCTGTCATTAAACGTTCCAGCGCTTGCAGCGCCGGCGGCGAAGGCTGGGCCGCGTTTATTGGTATTTTGGCATAGTGATTGTGCGACTTGCCGCCACGAGATCGAGCGAATTCCCATCATTGCGCGTGATAATCCCAATCTCCACATCCAGTTACTGACGTTGCGGCAAAATAGCAGAGAGCCTGCACCGCCATTACCGACAGGCATGCCAAGCAATGTTGAAATTATTATGGGCAATGAAGATACGAAAACGCAATTGCGTGAATACGGTAACCCCACGATCGCATTACCATTTAGTGTTGGGCTGCACCCCGATGGCAGCTATTGCCAACGTTATTTTGGCCTGCTGGGAATAGATCGCGCGCGGGATTGGGCTACCTCCTGTTAAATTCATCAAATATATATTAATGGTTGTGAATAAAAGTGGATTATTTTTGTTAAGTATTGAATCTTATGCGATTTTCATTTTGTCCGCTTTTTCGCAAAATGATTGAATTCTATACCTAGAGTTGATCTTGCGGATATATTTGGTTATAATTCCACTCCGGATGACTGACTAACAAGAGTCGCTCTATGCTCGGGATTGCAGACGTGAAACGTGCTGCTAGCACGCCAGCACTTGCCTTGGCCTCAGTCAATGAGGTTTCGGCGTCGGTGCCTCAAAGCCTCCTGACCATTATGCAGGAGCTTTCTCATGCCCGTACGCTTGATATGGTGGTAGCGCTTGTCCGTGAGCATGCGCGCGAATTGGTGCATTCGGACGGGGTTGCGTTTGTGCTGAAGGAAGGCGACCAGTGCCATTATGTTGAAGAAAATGCGATCGGGCCGCTCTGGAAAGGTCGTAAATTCCCACTCACAGCATGTATTAGTGGGTGGGCGATGCTCAATCGCCAACCAGCAGTCATTGAAGATATTTATCTCGACGCGCGGATTCCGCATGATGCGTATCGGCCGACCTTCGTAAAGAGTCTCGCGATGGTGCCAGTGCGGCGGAATAACCCGATTGCGGCGATCGGATTTTATTGGGCGAGCCACCGGGTGGTGAGTGGGGAAGAGCTCGTTATTTTGCAAGCGCTGGCAGATAGCGTGTCGATCGCGATGGAGAATGTGGCGCTTTATGGGGAGCTGCAATCGAAAGTGCGCGAATTGCAGGAATCGAACCATGAGTTAAGCCGGTTCGCGTGGGTAGCGTCGCATGATTTGCAGGAGCCGTTGCGTACGATCACGACGCAAGTGGAATTATTGTCGCGCCGGTATGGTAAACAGCTGGATGAGCAAGCGCGCAGCTATATCAGCGCTGCAACGGAAAGTGCGC
>JBGAJE010000163.1:0-3541 GCA_044225085.1 Rickettsiales bacterium
CTTGCAGCGATAATGGGCAGAGGGACCCGGCAATTTCATCATTCACATTGACTGGAACGCCGAGATTAACGAATGGTTCTATCGCTTCGCGGAGAATATAGGGCAACTCCCTAGAAAGCGCGCCGTTACGAGTGAGCGGAATATCAAGCGCAACGCCTCGGTAATCGCGCGGCGGCATTTGACCATCTTTCAAATAAAGAGGTGAGGGCGCGGTGGAACGTGTCGGGTGCTCGGACATAAAACCTCCTTCGATGGTTGTCGGACTTATAATTCCGCTTCGTTACGGTTTGATGACGGAACTATAAAGAAGCTGTTGGGATTGACAGGATGGCAGGCGGCGCCCTAACACTTGCTATCATTGTGATCCTCAACGGAAGTTACTGGATTGCCGAACCGCTTCCGCTCCTTACAATGGTAAAAGGAATTTATGACCAATAACCGCTATTACCTCACCACCCCCATCTATTACGTGAATGATAAGCCGCATTTGGGGCATGCCTACACCTCCGTCGCGTGCGATGCGTTGGCACGGTATATGCGGCTGGATGGGATGGAGGTGAAGTTCCTCACCGGCACGGATGAGCATGGGCAGAAGGTCGAAAAATCCGCCCAGGTGGCCGGCGTGCCGCCGCAGGCGTTTGTGGATGAAGTATCGGAGCATTTCCGCGATATGGCGAAGCTGCTGAACCTCACTAACGACGATTTCATCCGCACCACGGAGCCACGGCATATTGCGGCGGCGCAGGCTATTTGGAAGCGGCTAGCAGAGGCAGGGGATATTTACCTCGCCAATTACGGTGGTTGGTATGCAACGCGAGATGAGGCGTTTTATCAGGAAGCCGAGCTTGTGAACGGCAAAGCGCCGACGGGGGCCGATGTGGAATGGGTGGAGGAGCCGAGTTACTTCTTCCGACTTAGTAAATATCAGCAGCCGTTGCTGGACTTTTATGCGGCGAATCCGGATTTCATCCTCCCCGAATCGCGCCGCAACGAGGTGATCAGCTTTGTGAAGGGTGGGTTGAAGGACCTTTCCATCTCTCGCACGACCTTCAAATGGGGCATCCCCGTGCCGGGCGACGAGCAACACATCATGTATGTCTGGCTCGATGCGTTAACGAATTACTGGACGGCGGCGGATGGATTTTGGCCCGCTGATTTGCATATGGTGGGCAAGGATATTTTGCGCTTTCATGCGGTTTATTGGCCTGCTTTCCTTATGTCTGCCAAGCTTGATATCCCCAAGCGTGTGTTTGCCCATGGGTGGTGGACGATTGAGGGTGAGAAGATGAGCAAGTCGCTTGGCAATGTGGTTGCCCCGGCGCATCTCGTTGAGAAATATGGGTTGGACCAGACTCGCTATTTTCTCCTACGGGAAGTGCCGTTTGGCTCGGATGGGAATTTCTCGCGCCAGTCGATGTTCGACCGCATCAATGCCGATTTGGCTAATAATATTGGCAATTTGGCGCAGCGGACCTTGAGCATGATTGCCAAGAACTGCGATGCGGCCGTGCCGAATCTCGATCTCGCCAAAATCCAATCGCAGGACACGGCGCTGATGGAACAGGTGCGTGTTACCAGCGCCAACACTCACACTTCCGCCCGCGAGCAGATGCAGCGCTGCAAATTTGGTGAGGTGATCGGCGCTATTCTTGCCATGGCTTCGAGCGCTAATGAATATATTGACCGCGAAGCGCCCTGGACGCTGAAGAAAACCGACCCCGCGCGCATGCATACGGTGCTTTATCATTTGGCTGAGTCCATCCGCTGTATTGGCATTATGCTTCAGCCATTTACACCGGATGCGGCGGCGAAGCTGCTCGACCAGTTGGCGGTGCCGGTGGATCAGCGGATGTTCAAGCACTTAACGCCGGAGTTCGCGCTGAAGTCAGGCACGGCGCTGCCGAAACCTGAGGGCGTATTTCCACGACTGATGGAAGAGAAAGTGGCTTAGGCAGCGTGGCGCCTCCCCACTGGAGAGAACGCCGCGCCACTAAAAGCAAGCACTGAGCTGGCTAAGGAGTTGGGAGAGAATCTCATGGAAAAATTCGTCCCTGTGATACCAGATTATGGTCGCACCTCTTGTCAGCGCCTCGCGATCCCAAATTATGTAAGCCAGGAACACGAGAAAGAAACCGAAGCGTAACAGTCGTATTGGTCGTTTGTATTTTTCCCTCAACGCAGCCGTCTTCCTAATTCCGTAACGTGCAACCAGCCACGCAACCAGGATTCTGAGAACCAAGTAGAGGACACCCGCAAGCACGAGTTTGCTACACGTCATCTTTTCAGCCCTTACGCAGTCTGTCGGTATAACCCGCACAGACACGCCAAAGTGCGTTTGGCACGCAAGCTATCCATCTTTGCCGCATGATTTCTCACACGTAAAAATTGGAAATAGTTGTGTTTATTATAGCTGCTTAGCTGTAAATCTATGTTACAGTTGTATGAAATATACCGAGCGATAGATACGGTACGAATGGATGTTGATTATCGCCGTCCATTCAGAGATTCGCTGATATTGTCGAGTTGAGTTTGCATAGACTCCATCCGCTCGCTATTCACTCGATTGATGAAAAAGCCGAGCACGCCGATGGCGGCGACGCTGGCTGTGATGGCGGAGTTCACTTTCACGGACTGTTTTACGTGTGGGCTCATGCTTTGATAGCGCTGCCATAAGCCGATGGTGTAGCCTTTGAAGCCATCGATGGAGTGGCCTGCTTCACGGACGGCGGTGTCGATGGCGTCTTTGAACTCGCGCTTGCGCGTGCCGGTTTGGGTAAACCACTCTACGGCTGAGATGTCGTGCTTAAAAAACTTGGTCGAGATGTTATCTAAATCCTCTCGGTATTTTTTAACATCTGTTCGGCCGGTTTGTAGGCCGGAGCTTAAACGTACGTCGCGGTAAAACCGTTCGCGGATGGTGGCCATGGCGCCCACGTAACTACCCACAATGGCCGCGACAACCGCTGATGCATAAGCATAAGCCATACTGCGGGGAGGGGATTCTTTCTGTTCGATGTTGTCGGCAGGTGTCATGATTAGAGACGGTATTTAACGCAGAAGGCCGCCCAGGAGTGTGACAGTTCCATGACATTTTTGCTTTGGCGTGAGCAAGTTAGTGGGGTTCTTGCTCTTTCAGCAGCTTTGTATAGGCATCGTTACTGCTGATGCCATCCGTGTCGTGCATGACCGCGATGCGGTATTCCATCGATTTTTTGAGTCTGTCCATATAGCGAATCGGCCGCTTTTGAGTGGCGGTGAAGGTGATGCCGTCATAAGCACCACGGGCGCCGCAGCTTGTTTGCCGGCAATGGCCATCCTTATCGTCGAAAGTGATTTTACTATCAGCGGCGACATGCAATGTCATGACGCATTGGTCTTCTTTTTCTTGGAACGTGAATCCCGTCGCCACCGGGTGGGCAATGCCGGAAAGGCTGCATTGATGGCCGTTATAGAATTGCAGCTCGGCGCGGAAATAGATGTTGTCGTCCCTATAGGGTACGATTTCGAGGATGTCTTCAGACTGATAGGTTGTTCCGTCCAC
>JBGAJE010000164.1:0-3499 GCA_044225085.1 Rickettsiales bacterium
ATCCTTACCGATGCGGACAAAGAAGATTTCGTCATTTGCGAAATCGGCGGCACCGTCGGCGACATCGAAGGCCTGCCATTTTTCGAAGCCATCCGCCAAATCGGCTACGAGCGCGGCGCAGCGCGGACGTTGTTTGTGCATGTGACGCTGCTGCCTTACATCGCCGCGGCAAAAGAGCTAAAAACCAAGCCCACCCAGCACTCCGTAAAAGAACTGCGCTCGATTGGGATTCAGCCGGATATTATCCTCTGCCGCGCCGACCGTGAGATTCCGGTAAACGAGAAAAAGAAAATCGCGCAATTCTGTAACGTGCGTGAGGAATGCGTGATTTCAGCACTCGATGCGACTTCGATCTACAAAGTGCCCAAAAACCTCCATCTCGAAGGGCTGGATGCGCAAGTCCTGTCGCATTTCAAATTGAAGTCGAAGAAAAAACTTTCGCTCGCGGAATGGGACCGCATCGTAAAACGCTTCGAATCGCCGCGCGGTGAAGTGAATGTAGCGCTGGTGGGCAAATACACGAGCATCGGTGATACCTATAAATCCCTCACCGAAGCGCTCGACCATGCGGGGATTGAGAATAATGTGCGTGTGAACGTGCATTGGATCAATAGCCGCGTGTTTGAATCGGCGGATGCAGAGAAAAAGCTGGCGGATGTCGATGCCATTCTGGTTCCCGGCGGGTTCGGGGAGGAGGGGGTCAAAGGCAAAATCGCCGCCGTCACCTACGCGCGCGAGCACAAAATCCCCTATTTTGGTATCTGTTTCGGTATGCAAATCGCCGTCATCGAAATGGTGCGCAATCTGCTCGGCGTGAAGGATGCCACCTCGAGCGAGTTCCACGGTCCCCACACGAAAGATTCGCGCGGCCAGGTCGTTGGCTTGATGCGTGAATGGAGCAAGGACGGTACCGTCGAGAAGCGCGGCGCGGATGCGGATTTGGGTGGCACCATGCGCCTTGGAGCTTACCCATGCACTATCACCCCCGGCACCTTGGCCCATAAAATCTACGGCAGTGCGGATATTTCCGAGCGCACGGCGTCATCTTCTCCGGCCTCTCGCCGGATGGAAAGCTGCCCGAAATCGTCGAAATCAAAGGCCACCCGTTCTTCATCGCCGTGCAGTTCCACCCCGAATTCAAGTCGCGCCCCTTCGCCGCCCAGCCGATTTTCGCAAGTTTTGTGAAAGCAGCGAAGGATCATGCAGGCGCGGGTAAGCCGAAATTAGTGAAAGCTAAAAAATTGAAGGTCGCATGAGCGTGAAACAAAAACAGCACCACATCGCCGCCGGAAACGTCACGTTCGGCAACGACCTGCCGCTCGCGCTGATCGCCGGCCCATGCCAGATGGAGTCGCGCGACCATGCGATGGAAGTGGCGGGCAAGCTCGTCGAGATCGCCAAGGCGAAAAAGATTGGGCTCGTTTACAAAACTTCGTACGACAAAGCGAACCGCACATCACTCGGCGGCAAGCGCGGGGTGGGCTTGGAAAAGTCACTCGCCGTGTTCGAGGAAATCAAAAAAACCTACGGCTGTCCGGTGCTGACCGATGTGCATGAAATCGAGCATTGTGCGCTGCTCGCACCGGTGATCGATGTGCTGCAAATCCCCGCCTTCCTCTGCCGGCAGACAGATTTGCTTGTCGCAGCGGCAAAAACCGGCCGCGTCGTGAACATCAAAAAAGGCCAGTTCCTCGCGCCGTGGGATATGAAAAACGTGGCGGCAAAAGTGGCGGATTCCGGCAATTCCAACATTATGCTCACCGAGCGCGGTGTCAGCTTCGGCTACAACACGCTGGTCAACGATATGCGCGCCCTGCCGATCATGGCGCAAACCGGCTACCCGGTGATTATGGATGCGACACATAGCGTGCAGCAACCCGGCGGGCAGGGAACAAGCTCCGGCGGTGATCGCACCATGGTGCCAACCGTCGCGCGCGCCGCAGTGGCAGTGGGTGTCGCAGGTGTCTTCATCGAAACCCATCCAGATCCGGATAATGCCCCAAGCGATGGGCCAAACATGGTCAAGCTCGCCGATTTACCAGCGCTGCTCGACCAACTCATCGCCTTCGACAAGCTCGCAAAATCGTTTCAATCCTAGCTTCATGGTTGAGCCTGGATAAGGATTGCGATATCCATTACTATTGATCGATCCACCTAAGTGACGGAGCATGCCATGGACTTACCTGAAGCAGTTAAAACCGGCTTTCGTAAATACAGCACTTTCTCGGGCCGCGCGTCGCGTTCGGAATTCTGGTTTTGGGTGCTTTTCGCCATCCTCGGCGGATGTGCCACTGCCCTCATTGACACCACGTTGTTCGGCGCCCAATCACTTTTCTATGGTCTATTTGGTCTGGCCATCTTCTTGCCGTATATTTCTGTCACCGTCCGCCGTCTGCACGATACAGACCGCAGCGGTTGGTGGTGGTGGCTATGGCTCGTTCCGTTAGTGGGCTGGGTGATCCTCATCGTGTGGTACTGCACCAAAGGCACCACCGGCCCTAACCGCTTCGGTGCTGACCCGCTCTAACGCGGTTGGTTTTGACATTATGCAGTCGGGCATTATAAGGGCTATTCAACGTTAACTGCTGAAAGCTTGCCATGTCTGCCATTCGTTCCATTTTTGGTCGTGAAATCATCGATAGCCGGGGTAACCCCACGGTGGAGGTCGATGTCGCACTCGAAAACGGCGCGATTGGGCGTGCCGCCGTGCCATCCGGCGCTAGCACCGGTGCCCATGAAGCACTCGAGTTGCGCGATGGCGATAATAAGCGCTACCTCGGCAAAGGCGTGCTGAAAGCCGTCGCCCACGTCAATAAACTTGCCGACGCGATGCAGGGCGTAAACGCGCTCGACCAAGTCGCGGTCGATGAGGCGCTGATCACCATAGACGGTACGCCGAACAAATCCAACCTCGGCGCAAATGCGATGCTGGGTGTATCCCTAGCCGTTGCTAAAGCAGCCGCTCTTTCCTCAGGTCTGCCGCTTTACCGCTATGTGGGCGGGGCAGGGGCCACAGTGCTGCCGGTGCCGATGATGAACATCATCAATGGCGGCGCGCATGCCGATAACCCGATCGATATTCAGGAATTCATGATTATGCCGGTCGCTGCGCCCACCATGGCGGATGCGGTGCGCATCGGCGCGGAGATTTTCCACGCCCTTAAAAAGCAGCTGAAGGATGCTGGCCAAAACACCGGCATCGGCGATGAGGGCGGCTTCGCACCTAACCTCAAAAGCGCCGAGGATGCCTGCGGATTCATCTGCAAAGCCATCGCAGCGGCGGGCTATAAACCTGGTGACGAAGTGCTCCTGGCCCTCGATGCCGCAAGCTCCGAGTTCTATAAAAAAGGCAAATACGAGATGGTCGGCGAGGGCAAATCGCTCGATGCCGCAGGCATGATCGCCTATTACGAAAACCTCGTCGCCAAGTTCCCGATTGCCTCGATCGAGGACGCCATGGCCGAGAATGATCACGCTGGCTGGGCCGAAATCACCCGCG
>JBGAJE010000165.1:0-3448 GCA_044225085.1 Rickettsiales bacterium
TGGTGACAACAATCGCCCTAAAAACGTTGCTGCAATGAATCAATATGTTGATCTTTTTCGTGGTTTGATTGGAGCCACATTCGATGCGGCGATAGTATCACTTTGCAAAGTGATAGAAAAGCGCGCTGACACCCATAATATTTACAAATTATTCGATTACCTAAGTAAAAGCTCAAAACTTACTTCGGCTGATATCGCATCATACGAAAAGCGATTAGCCGAGCATAATAAGACGATTAAAGGTATTAAAATTATAAGAAATAATGCAGTGGGGCACAGCAGTGAAAGCATCTCGTACAAAGATGTTTTCAAGATGGCAGACATACAATTTAACCAATGGAAAACATTAATTGATGAGTTAGTATATATTGTTTGTGATGTTTATTACAAAGAAGCAAATGTTATACATGGCGGGTTCTTCCATACCAAAGCTGCCAAAGAATTAGACGAACTACTACAGAATTTAAAAGTTTTTCATAAACTTCCCGATTATTCTTTAGTCAATAATTAGTTAGAACATTCCATGCTCCGCCTCTCAGAAATCAAACTCCCGCTCGACCACGCGCCCGACGCCATCCCCAAAGCTGCCGCAGTGAAGCTTGGTATTGCGACGAGTGAGCTGATCTCTTGCACCGTGTTCAAGCGCGGGAATGATGCGCGGAAGAAACATGCAGTGCTGCTGGTTTATACACTCGATGTGGAAGTGAAAAACGAGCCCACGCTGCTCAAGCGCTTTGCGAATGACAAAAACATTAAGCCCACACCGGATATGACCTATCAATTCGTCGCCCAGGCGCCCGCCACGCTGAAGTCCCGTCCACTCGTCATCGGTGCGGGACCGTGTGGATTGTTTGCCGCGCTGCTACTCGCACAAATGGGTTTTCGGCCGATTATTCTCGAACGCGGCAAAGTCGTCCGCCAACGCACGAAGGATACGTGGGGCCTGTGGCGCAAATCCGTCCTCAACACGGAATCGAACGTGCAATATGGCGAGGGTGGCGCGGGTACATTTTCCGACGGCAAGCTCTACAGCCAGATCAAAGACCCGCGCTATCTCGGCCGCAAAGTCCTCACCGAATTTGTGAAGGCCGAGGCACCGCCGGAGATTCTCACCGAAGCACACCCCCACATCGGCACGTTCCGGCTGGTGAAAATGGTCGAGAATATGCGCGCCACTATCGAATCCCTCGGCGGTGAATATCGGTTCAAGTCCCGCGTCACCGACATCGACATCCAAGAAACGAATGGCGCGCGATGCGTGCGGGGCGTCACACTTGCGAGTGGCGAGTATCTCGCGGCGGATCATGTCATCCTCGCCATCGGCCACAGCGCACGCGACACGTTTCAAATGCTTTATGACCGCGGCGTTTATATCGAGGCAAAACCTTTCTCCATCGGCTTTCGTATCGAGCATCCGCAATCGCTCATCGATACCGCACGTTTTGGCCCGTTCGCGGGCAACGAAATCCTCGGCGCGGCGGATTATAAACTCGTCCACCACGCTAAAAACGGGCGGGATGTGTATAGCTTCTGCATGTGCCCCGGCGGCACGGTCGTCGCGGCTACGTCGGAAGAAAACCGCGTCGTCACCAACGGTATGAGCCAATATTCCCGCGCCGAGCGCAACGCGAATGCAGGCATCGTCGTCGGCATCACACCAGAAGTCGATTACCCCGGCCACCCGCTCGCAGGCATTGATCTCCAACGCAAATGGGAATCGGCCGCGTTCATCGCTGGCGGCAGTACCTACCACGCACCCGGCCAACGCGTGGGGGATTTCATCGCGGGCAAAGCATCCACCACACTCGGCCATGTCGTCCCGTCCTACAAACCCGGCGTCACGCCGACGGATTTATCAAACTGCCTGCCCGATTTCGCCATCACCGCTATTCGCGAGGCCCTGCCCGCCTTCGGCAAACAAATCCCCGGGTTTGATATGGGCGATGCCGTGCTCACCGGCGTCGAAACCCGCACCTCCTCCCCCATCCGCATCAAACGCGGCGAAGATTTACAAAGCCTCAACACACGCGGCCTTTTCCCCGCGGGCGAAGGCGCAGGCTATGCAGGCGGCATTTTATCAGCAGGGGTCGATGGCATCAAAATCGCGGAAGCCGTCGCGCTCAGTATGCTTTCCTGAGGGCAGCCCACATAATCACTTTGCATTCTCCTCCAAAATAGATTTGAAATAGTCAATATCAGTCAAGGAATGAGGATCCATGAAATCGATTATCGCCGGCGCGATCCTCATACTCGTCCTACTGCTCCCCCTATTTCTCTGCGGATTGCTGATCTATCTTATTCGCCGCCGCCGGCGCCGCGCAAAGTTGGGCCTCGCCGCCGAAAGCAGCGCCATGTCGGACCTCAGCTACATCCGTGCCCTCGCCGACGTACATTGGTATCGCTCCTGGGTCACATTCGGCCTCCTCGCCGTCCTCGGCGCCTTTTACTATGCCGAGCTCCACTTCGCCGTCGAACCATTGGTGAATGGCGCCCCCACCATCCGCACCCTCGTCGCCACCGGCGGCCTCAACCGCGACTTTGTAATGCATGGCGAGTGGGGCCGCCTCTTCACTGCGCCATTCCTGCACGGCAATTTCACGCACTTACTGTGCAACGCCATCGCCCTTTTCTTCTCTGGCGTATTGCTCGAAGCGATTATCGGCCGTGCGTGGCTGCTCGCGACATTTTTTGTCGGCGCCCTAGGCGGATCGCTCGTTTCAATAATAGTCAACCCAAGCAACATCATCGGCATCGGCGCATCCGGCGCCATTATGGGCCTGTATGGTATGCTGCTCATCATTGCATGGCGCATGCCGGATAAACGTCAGCGTCACCAATTTATGTATATCTCACTACGCACACTTATTCCGTCCCTACTCCCCCTCGCCTCCGCCACCGGCGATCATATCGATTACGGCGCACATTTAGGCGGCGTCATCGGCGGCCTCGCGCTGGGGTTTCCCATGTTCACATGGTGGCGAGGTGATCGTCCACTTAGCATCGCTCCGCGTTTCCGCATCATTGCTTATGTCATCATTGTGGCAGGCACCCTCGCGACAGCCGCAGGATTCACCATGGTCGCATCCCATCAAAATATCTATCGCCTCGCCAACGAATTAATTCCCGATGAAGACCTAGCTAAAGCCAGAGATTCTCTCGATGCAGCCGCCCTCGAACAGCTCACAACAAAATATCCCAAAGATCCGCGCGGCCACATGCTTTATGCAGGCGTCCTCATGCAAGGCAACAACGCTGCAAAAGCCGAAAGTGAATTGCGCATCGCCAAACAAGCCCTCACGGAATACAGCATCGAGCTTAAGCCCAATGCAATCAACACCACCCAAGCCCTCATCGCGTTAGCGCTCGCATTACAGGGCAAAGCTCCCGAAGCCATTCAAGAAGCGGCCGTTCCCTGCAAAGCTACAGGCGAGGCACGGCCATCCGAAGG
>JBGAJE010000166.1:0-3424 GCA_044225085.1 Rickettsiales bacterium
TAGTAAAAGTAATTTCACGCATCAACGATCTTCCTTATCCTGAGACATGCATCAGCGCATCGAATTGCACTAATGGTTGCACAATACGTGATAGACACTGAAATTTCCAATGGGCGAGAAACGCTTGTAGGGACGCAGCATGCTGCGTCCTCTTATGGTTCATACTTTCATCATGTACCATTTGACTATCACCCTAGTTGCTGAAAATATGGTTGGTGACGGTTGCCGGGTCGGGGTAAGGGCTGTTCTTGGCGAACTCAGCCGCGTCCTCAACCATCGCCTTGATCTCGGCTTCGATACCGTCGAAGTCGCTTTCGTTCGCCTTGCCCTCTGTAATCAGGCGTGCCTTCAGTGTTGTGATCGGGTCTCGCTGTTTCCAGGACTCGACTTCTTCCTGCGTCCGGTAGCCTGCATCACGCATACCTTCGGAGTGCGGGCGGGTGCGGTAGGTCTTGCAGTGCAGCAGGGTAGGGCCGTTGCCTGCCCGTGCCCGTTGAACCGCCTCACCAGCCGCCTGATAAATGGCGATCACGTCGTTGCCGTCTAACCCCACGCCGTTCATGCCGTAGGTGCGGGCGCGCGCCGCCACATCCTGGTTGCGTGTGGCATAGGTGAAGGGCACTTCCGTCGCATACATGTTGTCCTCGCACACGAAGATGACCGGGAGATCCCAGATGGCCGCCAGATTCAGCCCTTCGTGGAACGCGCCGTTGTTCATCGCGCCGTCACCAAAAAATGCGACGCCGACATTATCCTTGCCGAGCAGCTTAAAACTGTAGCCCGCGCCTGTCGCCTGCAAAATACATGGGCCGACGATGCCGCTGGTTCCCATCATGCCGACTTCCGGCGAGAAAAGGTGCATACTGCCGCCGCGTCCCCGCGAACAGCCTGTCACGCGGCCAAATAATTCGGCGATGACCTCACGTGGTGGCACACCCTTCGCCAGCGCATGACCGTGACCGCGATGCGTGCTGAAAACGGCATCTTCAGGGCGGAGGTGGGCGCAGACACCCGTCGCAACCGCCTCCTCGCCAACGTAAGTGTGACACGCGCCGGGGATCATGCCGCCAGCGTAGGATTTGGCAAGTTGTTCTTCAGTACGGCGGATCATCAGCATTTGCCGCCACAGCGTTAAAGACTGTTCTTTTGTGACTTCATCAGACATCGAAATTTTCCTGTTCTATATTTGATTCGCAGGCGCGATTGGCTTTTCGCCCCGCAGCACCCGTGCCACTTCTTCGGCAGCTTTGTGGCGCACATCAACGCGCGATTCTTCGGAATACCAACCCGTATGAGGCGTGACAATGATGCGCGGCTCATGCAGGAAAGGATGATCGTTCGACGGTGGCTCGACCCAGAACACGTCGATGCCTGCCCCGGCAATTTTTCCACTTTGTATCGCTGCTAAAAGCGCATCTTCGTCAACCAATGGGCCGCGCGCGGTGTTAATCAAAAATGCTCCTGGCTTCATCAACGCCAACGATTGAGCATTTATCACATTGCGCGTTTCTGGTGTAAAAGGCGCGTGGAGTGTCAAAAAGTCTGATTCTCGCAGCAGGGTTTCCAGATCAACAGGGCGAACGCCAGCCGCTTCCATAATGCCGGGATAAACGTAAGGGTCATGCGCGATCACGTTCAAACCGAGGCCACGCCCTTTCGCCGCTGAGGATGTACCAATGCGCCCATAGCCAAACACGCCAAGCGTTTGACCGCGCAGCCGCCGGAACGGGGTGATTTTGGACGGGTCATACCACGTGCCATCATGAACCGATTTCTGCATCCCTGGCAGGCTGCGTGCCAGCATGAGCATGAGTGTAATGGCGTGGGTCGAAACCTCGTCTATGCAATAATCCGGGACATTGCAGACCCAAATCCCTTTTTGGGCAGCACCCGGAATATCAATCGCATCCAACCCTGTTCCCACGCGCGAAATAATCTTGCAGCGCTCCAATTTCGAGATCAGCTCAACATTCACCTGATGCAGCGTGACCATTATGGCATCGGCATTACTGGCTGCCGCCACTGATTCCGGTGAGGTCAGGTCGCTGGTATGGACAATTTCGATCCCTGGGATAGCGCCGAGGATTTTTTCCTCAATCGGGTCGCCACCCATATCATAAGCGATGACTACTTTCGGCATGTTTTTTCTCCGTAGAATTAAAGAATGAGTTCTTGCGCAACCAGATGAATCCCCTCGCCTACCGCAAGGCTGCGAGCCGTGCCGTTTCCTTCTAGTTTGCGATAGGTGGATTCGAATAATGTCGGATCGAGGGTGGCATCCGGGTTGCTGGTCGGGTCTTTCCAAAGAATATGGTGCATGGGAATCGCGACTTTTACGCCCAGTTGCCACGCCAGCAGTGCCGCTTCATGGGCATCCATATTGCCCGTGATCCCGTTGATGACCAGCATCGCGGCGTGAATATTTTCGTGTTTGAGCGCGCGCAAACGCAGGTCATACTCCGTATCGCCGCTGTGGTAAACCCGTAGGCCGTCGAAATCGAGAATCAGGCCGATAGCATCCGGCACTTCCCAGCCCGGTATTCCAGCCATATGACGCGCCGGGACAATCTGGATTTTCACATCATTAAAAACGCGCGTTTCCCCAGCCTGAATATTTTGAACGCGATCCCGGTCCACGCCCCAACTGAGCGCGTGTGATCGAGCGCTCGGCGGACACCATAACTCGGCGTTCGAATTTCGCATGATGACTGGAGTTGCGCCGGGATCGAGATGATCTTCGTGCCAGTGCGTGGCGATCACCAGATCAGGCCGCGCTTCTTCCGCCGAAATTGGCGCTGGAAAACCGCGTTCGATGCCAAAAATCTGCGCGACGATATTAGAAAGATAGGGGTCAATGTAGATGACTGTCCCGGCGGGAGTCTTAAAAACAAAGCCTGTGCCGCCGAGCCACCACGCCATGACGCTGCCTGCTGGCACTTGAGTTTCAGTTACGATTTGATGGAGTGATGCCATCGTTATACCGCCCCATTCTCTAAAAATCGCGCCAGTTTTTTCTGGAAACCGGGGCGCTCCAAGACTTCTTTATTCACGACGTTATCCGGCACTTCGCCACGCGCGGCCTGGAGCATACAGCGAGACATCTGTTTGCCACCTGCCGTCCAGATGTCGGAGGTCGCAGGAGCAAAGTGCGGTGTGAGAATGACATTATCCAGCGCGATCAATGGATCATTGGCAGGCAGCGGCTCAACATCGAAGACATCCAGACCTGCTCCAGCGATACGCCGTTCCTGCAAAATTTTTACAAGCGCTTGTTGGTCAACCAGCGCTCCACGCGCCAGATTAATCAGATAGGCAGTGGGCTTCATCAGCGCCAGATGTTCAGCGCGGATCATGTTGCGTTTTTCAGGTGTCAGGTTGGAATGAATACTGACGTAATCGGATTCGCGCATGAGTGCTTCCAGCG
>JBGAJE010000167.1:0-3420 GCA_044225085.1 Rickettsiales bacterium
CTGCCATCCATATGGTTCAGCACGCGCATCAGCTCACGATCGGTGGATTTGAAGCCGAGCATCTTCAGGCTTGTCGCCTCCATGCTCTGCGCCAGGGCTTTTTTGAATTCCTGCAACTCCACCAAATCGCCATATTGCGTTTCAAGGCTTTTGCGCACCGAATCGGAAATGCTGTCCATGACCTTCTCAACCACCGCCGGCGGTACCGATTCGCGTTGAAAAATCGAACTCATCACCTCGACACTATCACTATGCCGATCCGCAATTTTATCGAAGGTTTCGTGCGAAATCTCGGCCCCTTCGTTTACCACAACGGTTTTAACGACAGATTCAATCCGCGTTTCCACCAACGCATCCGATATTGCTTCCGACACCACTTTGCGTCGCGCAATTGCTTCTAGTTTTTCCGAACTCGTCTCCGCGCCGATGATGCCCATGAGATCGTCATCGCTCAACACTTCCGAATGCTCGAGAATGGGTTTGGAAACCTCATGCACATCCGCTGCCATGGTACGCGCGATGGCGGCGGGCAACTTCGTGCTATGACTAAGATTGCTGGCAAGCGCGCTGCGCACTTGCACTTCGGCATTTTTCAGCAGCAGATCAAAAATATTATCCGCAATCGCCGATTCTTTTTGGTTGAGGCCGGCCGTGCCGTCGCTGGTATATTGCGCCGTCAGCTTATTCACGACATCCATTTGCGTGGAAGCCGAGCGATCGTTCATCAACCGTTCAATGTCTGCCTGAGAAAGTGTTTCTGCCAAGGTGCTATCCGTTGTTGCTCAAATTAATATAAGGAATGCTGTAGAGCGGGAAAAGCTAAATCGTCAAACTATCAGACGTTGCTTGGTAAAATTGTATCTAATTACGCAAGAGGCGTTACGCATGTGCCACGTATCCGGCGAGATCGTTGACATTCCATAACGCATGGGCTTACTGAACCCATCACCAACGAGGGCCTTATGAAACCGACCGCAAAACCCAATAATCCATGCTTTTCCTCCGGCCCTTGCGCCAAACGCCCCGGCTGGTCGCTCGCCGCGCTCGAAGGCGCTGCGCTGGGCCGTTCGCATCGCGCCAAAATCGGCAAAACAAAGCTCAAAGAAGTGATCGACCGCAGCAAAGCCATCCTCGGCATCCCGGCGGATTATGTGCTCGGCATTGTACCCGCATCCGATACTGGTGCGGTGGAAATGGCGCTATGGTCACTCCTCGGCGCCCGCGGGGTGGATGTGCTCGTGTGGGAAAGCTTCGGCAAAGGTTGGGCAACGGACATCAAAAAACAACTCAAACTCACCGATGTGCGCGTGATGGAAGCGCCCTACGGCGAAATCCCCGACCTCAAACAAGTCGATTGGTCCCGCGACGTGGTCTTCACCTGGAATGGCACTACTTCCGGCGTACGCGTGCCGGATGCGGATTGGATCGCCGACAAACGCGAAGGCCTCGCGATCTGCGATGCCACCTCCGCTACCTTCGCGATGGATATTCCCTTCAATAAACTCGATGTTGTCACCTGGAGCTGGCAAAAAGCATTGGGTGGGGAAGGGGCCCACGGCATGATCGCCCTCAGCCCGCGCGCGGTTGAGCGTCTCACCACTTACAAACCCGACCGCCCGCTACCAAAAATTTTCCAAATGACCAAAGATGGTAAACTAATCGACGGAATTTTCGTCGGCGAAACCATCAACACCCCATCCATGCTCGCGGTGGAAGACGCGATTGATGGCCTTAAATGGGCTGAATCCATCGGTGGCCTCAAAGCGCTCGTCGCACGCTCGGAAGCCAATCTCAAAATTCTCACTCATTGGGTTGGTGCGAGCTCCTGGATTAATTTCCTCTGTACGGATGCGGGAGTGCGTTCTTGCACCTCCATCACCTTCAAAATCAGCGACAGTTGGTACGTTGGCCTTTCCGTCGACGCCCAAGCCAAAGCGCTCAAAGATTTCACTGCCTTGCTAGAGAAAGAACAAGTGGCCTACGACATTGGCGCCTACCGCGATGCGCCTGCTGGTCTACGTATTTGGGGTGGCGCCACCGTCGAATCGTCGGATATGAAAGCGCTATTGCCATGGCTCGACTGGGCCTGGGCGGAAGTAAAACAAGCCCAAGCGAAGGCCGCATGACGAAAGAAACAACACTTCATGTTCCGGCAAGCACATTGCGGCAAGTTTTAAATGAGGTGATGGTGGGTCTGACAAGAGCGGAAGAAGGAGCAACGCTTGAGCTCCGGGCGCTATTTACCCATATGCTTGAACAATTACCGGCTGGCGAAATGGTTGTTTCCGACCAAAAGTACAACGAAATTTATTTGGCGGCAAAAAAAGCCGCAAAAGAGGAAACTAGCGGTTTTTCTCAAGCGGCTGCGGCGGATGATGGGATAGAATACGTAACGATGGATCATGATACCATAGCAGCCGCGGTTTTTGCTATAGCTTATGGTCGCTATTTATCAGAAGGTCGTGGTGGTGGATTTGCAGGACCTGGTTCAAGGGCGCGCTAAATAATCCCAAAACTCTTGAACGAATAATGCCCTGTCTCCGTGATGATCACATGATCATGCACCGCCACATTCACCGTAGCCGCCGCCTCCACAATCTTTTTTGTAATATCGATATCCGCTTTTGAGGGCGTCGGGTCACCACTTGGGTGATTATGCAATAAAATCACCGCCGCAGCCGATAATTCCAGCGCCCGCTTCACAATCTCTCGCGGATAGACTGGCGTATGGTTGATCGTGCCGCGCTGCATGACTTCATCCGCAATCAGCATATGCCGATGGTTGAGGAACAATACCCGAAACTCCTCAACCTTGTTCTTTCCCATCGCCAGCTTGCAATAATCCATCAGTGCCGACCAAGACTGGATAATTGTTTGTTCTTCAATTTCGGATTTTACCAGCCGCTGCGCCGCTACACGGGTAGTTTTAAGCGCCGCAATCACCGCATCGCCCACTTCATCCACCTGCCGCAGCGCCGCATCATCCGCATACACCACCTTCGCAAAGCTGCCGAATTGCTTGAGCAACCGCTTGGCGAGGGGCTTCACATCTCCCCGTGGGCGGGCAGAAAACAGCATCAGTTCAAGCAGCTCATAGTCGGGGATGGCTTCGCCCCCAACATCAAGAAATCGCTCACGTAAACGCGCGCGATGGCCGAGGTAATGCGGCGATTCATCATTCATGTGCGAGTGCTTTTTTAGTTTTTTTCTTTCTAACATCGCTCGTGCTTCCTGACAACGCACAAGCACGATAATTGTAGAAACCGGCCAAATCAGCGCGCACCGCTTGCAAACACTTGCAAAATCTCTATGGTGCAGCCGTTTTACAGATAAAAAACAAGAAACCAGGAATGACTATGCAAGGACAATCGATCGATCAAATGCGCTCCGTGTGTGTGTTTTGTGGTGCGCAAAATGCCG
>JBGAJE010000168.1:0-3356 GCA_044225085.1 Rickettsiales bacterium
TCGCATGATCTCCTGAAAATCGAATCCATCGCCGAGTGCTTTTAGGGCTTCAATTTGTTGGGCGGCCTTGCGTGCTGCCTGATAGCGGGAGATCCATTGCTCCTGTAAGGGCCAGTCGCTGTACGTTTCAAGAGCGTTATGAGAATGGGCCAGAAGATTCAATGTATGGTTAATGACGGAAGGGGTAGGTATTCGTGCTATGAATTCAAGTGGCAATCCTTCGGCAATTACGGCTGGGTTATGAATAGAAACAATGCCGCCTGTTGCAGCAGCTTTTGCCAATGCCGCCGCGCCGCCGCCCAAAAGGCTTCTTCGAGTAAGCTTCACTTAGATAATGGCTAAGCCGGTTGGTCAGGGTAAATCTCGACCTCGAGGGTCATGATCTGGTCGCGCAATTGAAGTTTGCGCTTTTTGAGGCGGGCGACGGTCATCTCATCCGATCCGCTGCCCAGCAATTCTTGAATTTCGATGTCCAGCTGACGGTGTTGTTCCTTCAGCTCATCCAATTGTTTTACAAGAACAATTTCATCATTCATGGTCGTGTGCCATTGTGTATACATTGCCAAGTCACCCCTGTTATAGCCGAAGCATTTTTTAACTGACAGCGGCATTTATAGCACAGACGATATAAATAACCAAACCAAAATTGCTTGCTGAAAATTAATCTAAAATTGGACAAAAAGCCAGGAAATGAGCCAATTTTTTGCTTATACGGTGAAATCGTCCAGCGTCGTCCCCGCTGGGACGGGGAATCCGAGCAAGCATTGCCCAGCTAGGCAGCGTGCCTTGTTGGGCCGCTGCAACTCCAAAATGCGTAAGGCCATTCCATCCCCCGCGTTAATAAGCAGCGCATCATCCAGCACCGTACCGGGCGCCTTAGTCGAATCACCCCGTTCCACCGCCGCGGTGAAGATTTTCACTGCTTCACCCTGTATCGTCGCCACGGCTGCCGGTACAGGGCTGAGGCCGCGGATTTGGTTCAACAACGCCACTGCCGGGCGACGCCAATCAAGCGGCCGATCCGCCTTCGTGATTTTTTCAGCGTAAGTGACGCCTGCCTCTGCCTGCGGTGCGGGAGTAAGGGCACCTACTTCAAGTTTCGCCAACACATTGAGCACTTGTGTTGCCCCCATTTGGGCGAGGGTATCATGCAGCTGCCCTGCATCCATCGATGGCGGAATCGCAAGCGGTGTGCGCGCAAGCACGGGGCCTGTATCAAGCCCCGCTTCCATTTGCATAATGCAGCACGCCGTGTGCGTATCGCCTGCCATGATAGTGCGCTGAATCGGCGCCGCTCCCCGCCAGCGTGGCAATTCGGATGGGTGGATATTGATGCAACCAAACCGCGGCGCATCAAGAATCGCCCGCGGCAACAGCAACCCATAGGCCGCCACCACCGCCACATCCGCCTGATGCGCCGCGAATGCTGCCTGCACCTCCGGCGATTTCAAACTCATCGGTGTGAATACCGGCACGCCACGCGATTCAGCCAGTTGCTGAATCGGCGAAGGCTGGAGCTGCATCCCCCGTCCAGCCGGGCGCGGCGGCTGGCTATAGACAGCCACGACCGTATGGTTGGAATCAAGCAATGCCTGCAACGTGGGAACCGCGAAGTGAGGCGTACCCATGAAAATCACCCGCATGGCTACTCCCGATGCCCCGGCGCGCCGACACATTGCTGGCGGATCGTAATCACCCGCGGATCCTGCTCGATCGTGCCATTCGCATCGAGCTGGAGAAACTCGTCATGCGGCATTTGCGCCATGAGCTTGGTAATCACACAGGTGCAAGGCGCAATCAGCTCCGGATGATAATTCGTGCAGGATTGTAGGAAAATCGGCACCGTATCGCGTGGCCAAAGCTTGCTGATCGGCGAGGGCGGTGGGGTCGGTGAATTTGGTGTTTGTGGAGCGGGAGCATTAGGTGTGGCAGGCGAAACAGGGCTCGGCGGCGTTGCAGGCGTATCGTCATATTGCCCCGTCGTGTTCTGTCCGATACGCGTGATCGCCGATTCCGGAAAACTCGGCGGCAAAGCCCCCGGCACAAATGGCGTCCGTGGTGTCTCCGGCGCTGGTTGCGATGCTGGTGCCGCCGCCTCATCGCCTCCCGGCGTGACAATCAGCGGTGCCGTGGAATATTCCTGCTGCGCCACCGCCATCAACGGCAGCACCAACAGACAAACCATGAAAAGGGAATAACGCATGGGCGCGACGATAGCAGCGCACCCGAATACTGTCACCGCTAAAGTACGGCCTTATCCGGCACTACATCGACGAGGCCAAGGCGCTTCGCCTTCTTCAGTTTGCGCAGGATGATATCGCGCTTCATGCTCGAGATATGATCGACGAACACAATGCCATCCGTATGGTCGATCTCGTGCTGAATACATGTCGCGAGAATACCAGTGGCCTCGATGGTTTTCTCAATGCCGTTTTCATCGAGGTAGCGCACGGTGACAGATTCCGGCCGCTCCACATCCGAGAATTGGTCGGGGAAGGAGAGGCACCCTTCGGTGAACACCGAATTGTGATCGGCCTTTTTGATCACTTCCGCATTCACCAGCTTCATCGGCTCGCGACGCCCTTCGCGTACAGCAATGTCGATCACGATGCAGCGTTTGTGCACGCCGACTTGCACCGCCGCGAGGCCGATGCCGTCATTCGCGTACATCGTCTCCAGCATATCGGCGAGGAGTTTGCGGATGGAATCATCCACCACCTCCACCTTCGCGGAAGGTTTGTTGAGGATGGGGTCTGGGGCGATGATGAGTGGGAGGATTGCCATGTATAAATATTAAGCGAAGTCACGCATGAGATCAAGTTACAAGCGCGTTATTGCTTTGGAATAGTGTCCTAAATTGCTTGGTTATTGGGCTTTTTTGAGGCGAGCAATTGACTCCGCCTTCCCCAAAATCGCCATCGCATCCGGAATATCCGGCCCGCTCATTGCACCCACAATCGCGGCGCGCAGGGGGGGCATGATTTCGCCGATTTTTTTACCGTTTGCGGTGGCGGCTTCCTGCATGGCGGATTTCACGGCGTCGGGCTGCCAGGGCTCGGGCAGGGCTTCGAGGAGGGGGAGGACGAGCGCGATATTCGTGCCGTTTTTGGTGAGAGTGGCTTGGGCTTTTTCATCGTACGCGGTGGGGGCGGCAAGGTAGAAGCGCGCGGCATCGGCCAGCTCGATCAGCGTATGGGCGCGGGGCTTTAGGCCATCCATCGCGCGGGTGAGGAGGGCTTTAAAGCCCTCTCCCCTCTTAGGGGGAGAGGGTTGGGTGAGGGGGGTATCATCCGCTTTTCGCCGGTGGTGGCCCCCCTCATCCCATCCTTCTCCCCCAAGGGGAGAAGGCGTGCCAG
>JBGAJE010000004.1:0-28553 GCA_044225085.1 Rickettsiales bacterium
CCAAGCCCGTGCTCGAGCTCCTCGCCGGTATCCCCACTGTCGTCTACGGCTATTTCGCGGTGATGACAGTCGCCCCACTGCTCCACAAACTCGGCGCCGACATCGGCCTTTCCATCGCCTCCGAAAGCGCGCTTGTCGCCGGCCTCGTCATGGGCATCATGATCATCCCATTTGTCTCGTCGCTGTCCGATGACATGATCAACGCCGTCCCCCGCGGCCTGCGCGATGCATCCTACGGCCTCGGTGCAACAAAATCTGAAACCATCAAACGCGTCGTTTTGCGCTCCGCACTCCCTGGCATTATGGGTGCGGTGCTGCTTGCTATCAGCCGTGCGATTGGCGAAACCATGATCGTCGTCATGGCTGCTGGTTTGTCGGCTAACCTCACCGCCAACCCACTCGAATCCGTGACAACAGTGACAGTACAAATGGTAACGCTCCTCACCGGTGATCAGGAATTCAATAGCCCAAAAACCTTGGCGGCCTTCGCCCTCGGCCTCACGCTTTTCTTCTTCACACTACTACTCAATATCGTCGCGCAAATGATCGTCAAAAAATATCGGGAGCAGTATGAGTAACGCTTCCGCCATCACCGCACAAATCACCGCAAGCCTCGCGCATCGCCACGCTGCCGAGCGCCGCTTCCGTGCTTATGGCATCGGTGCCCTCGCATTCGCCTGCATCATGCTTGTCATCCTTCTCATCGCCATCATCCGCCCCGGCATCAGCGGCTTTACACATTACGAATTGCGTCTTGATGTGCCGGGCGTGCTCGCGACCGATAGCATGGATTTCCAAGCCATCACCCAGCAAGCCCTGCGCGAAACCATCAGCGGAAATTGGGAGGATAAAAAGGCACGCCATAATCTTTACCAACTCATCGGCTTTTTCGCCGCGAACGATGTGAAAAAGCAAATGGGTAAAAATATGTATGCCTCTGTGAAAAACCGCCCTGTCTGGATTCCCTTAAGTGACATCGCCGACCTCACGCTCAAAGGTAGAATCGACCGACATGCCGACGCCACCACTCGCCCCATCAACGATGCCCAACTTGCGATGCTCGACCAATGGCAAAAAGATGGCCGCCTCCGCCGCGTGTTTAGCACCGACTTTTTCACCCATGGCGACAGCCGCGCACCTGAGGCCGCTGGTTTCGGCGCTAGTATCGTCGGCTCCATCCTCACCCTCATCATTTGCCTCGCGCTGGCCATGCCCATCGCCATCATGGCTGCCATCACGCTCGAGGAATTCGCCCGCAAAACCCGTTTTGCCGAATGGCTCGAGATCACCATTAACAACCTCGCTGCCGTGCCATCCATCATCTACGGCCTGCTCGGCCTAGCGGTGTTTCTCCAACTCTTTGCCATGCCGCGCTCCTCACCGCTAGTGGGTGGGTGCACCCTGGCGTTGCTCATCCTTCCCGTCATGATCATCGCCGCCCGCGCGGCTATCCGTGCCGTGCCACCCAGCTTACGCCAAGCGGCAGCAGGCCTCGGCGCCACACCGCTGCAAGTTGTTCGTCACCATGTGCTGCCCTATGCGCTGCCCGGTATCATGACCGGTACTATTCTCAGCATCTGCCGTGCCCTCGGCGAAACCGCCCCGCTGCTGATGATCGGCATGGTCGCCTTCGTCGCCGACATCCCCCGCGGCCCCACCGACCCGGCGACCACCATGCCGGTCGAAATCTACCTCTGGGCTAGCAGCCCCGAACTCGGCTTTATTGAGAAAACCAGCACCGGCATCATCGTGCTGCTCGTCATCCTATTGCTTCTGAACCTCAGCGCGATTAAGTTGCGCAACAAGAGCCAGAAAACGTGGAGCTAATGTCAGGTCAACCCATCATCCAGGCCAAAAACGTCAACGTGCATTACGGCGCGAAGCAAGCGATTTACGACCTCTCGATCGATATCATGCCCAAAAGCGTCACCGCCTTCATCGGCCCCTCGGGCTGCGGCAAATCCACCTTCCTGCGCTGCATCAACCGCATGAACGACCTCATCCCCGGCTGCCGCGTCACTGGCGAACTCACGCTCGATGGCCGCGACATCTACGATCCCAAGCTCGATGTGGTCCTCCTGCGCGCCCGTGTCGGCATGGTCTTCCAAAAACCCAACCCCTTCCCCAAATCGATTTACGAAAATGTTGCCTACGGCCCCCGCATCCACGGCCTCGCTAAAACGAAGGTGGAAATGGACGCCATTGTCGAGCAATCCCTTCGTGGTGCGGCGTTGTGGGATGAGGTAAAAGACCGGCTCGACGCCGCCGGCACCAGCCTCTCCGGTGGCCAACAGCAGCGTCTCTGCATCGCCCGCGCCATGGCCGTCAGCCCCGAAGTCATCCTGATGGACGAACCCTGCTCCGCGCTCGACCCCATCGCCACCGGCAAAGTGGAAGAACTCATCGCCGAGCTGCAGGAGCGCTACACCATCATCATCGTCACTCACTCGATGGCGCAAGCGCGGCGTGTGGCGCAGACGACAGCATTCTTCCATCTCGGCCGCCTAATCGAAGTTGGCCCGACACAAAAAATGTTTACCGCCCCCGCGCAAAGCCAAACGCGCGACTACATTACCGGGAGATATGGATGACGCCCCCAACCCGCGAGACTTGGGACCCCACCACTCCCGCCGGTGATGAGCGCCGCCTCACCGTGCGCATCATACGGTATTGGAACGAATGCCGCGGTATGCGCACCATGCCCGAGGAAAACGATATCGATCCCGATGCCCTCGGTGCGGATTGGGACTACTGCTTCCTCCTCCAAGTGCGTGATCTGGTGAATGTGCAGGACTATAATTTTACGTATCTCGGCACCCGAATCGCGCAGGCCTACTTCGATACTGCACTCGATCAGTATAACGAGTTCGTTGTTGGCCCCAATGCAAGTTGCCTATCGCACCATTTTAAACAAGTGATCGAAACCGAAGCCCCATTGATTGATAATGGGGAGTTCATGACCATTCACGCCAACCGCGTGCTCTACCGCCAAGTACTGCTACCGCTTGGCAATGAAGATGCCGGCGTGGTTTCAATTTTCGGTGCCATGAATTATAAAATCGACGACACCTAGAGAACGGGCGCCGCTGCTGCCGCTGCCCGGTCGGCCTGCACACGTTCCGCATGGCTCGCTGCTTCGCGCGGCGCAAGGTTCAGCCGCTCAACAAAATTACCACGAACAGGCGTTGGCAACGCCGGGGTCATCTCAACCGTCACCTGCTTCTGACGATTCCCGCGCGCCTCACCAATCATATAGGCAAGGTGGCCCGGCTTCACCGAGCCCTGCATAATACCCGCCGCCAGGGCTTGCATCTCATCAAGCACACCGATAGTGGCCAGTACCTGGTGCTGATCCTGCGGCTTCATCTGGCTATAGGATTGTCCAAATTGCCGCTTGATCGCCTGCTGTAATTCCAGGTCACCCGCCACCAGCACGCCATAGACTTGCTCGGGGCTAACACTGCGCCCACGCTGCACGTCACGGTCGATGCCCAAAATCAAATCATGCGCCGCTGCCTTGCTAATACCCGAGCCAACGCCAATAGCTGCCTCAAGCCCATCATGCAAAATCAAGCTCGACGTTCCGGAGATAATCCCCGCCGCAAAATATTGTACAATGCGTGCAGCATTGCCAAAATGCTCGGCAAAGAAGCCAGTGATTTTCTGCGCGATGGGGTTATCGGCTAGCGCATGCGCACCGGGCGGCAGCATGAAATAAAGTAGTCCAAGCGTCACTGCCCCCGCGAGTGCCGAAGTCGCAAAACTCACGATATTAATATGCCGTTGCCGCGTGAGCGCCTGCTCGATCACCTCATTGTCCAGCGCCGCAATCTTCAAATGCGCGCGGGTGACTTCCGCCGGTGCGATATGCAAGTCATGCGCAATATCGTTGCGGTAAAGCTCAACCATTTTTTCTTCATACATCGCCTGCGAGGTCAGTCGCATCAGCGCGCCCATGCACGCCCCGCCGATGGCAATCACCAACGCCGGAATAAACGGTGACGCCACTGCCGAACCAATAAATGATGCCGCCAAAATCCCAAGCGTCAGCAATCCGCGCCCAAATAAATAGACGCGCATCGCCCGTAAAACATTCTCCATGCTGTCGAATATGAACACGGCTATCCCTAGAATAATCCACGCTAATTTTAGCAAACGCGGCTCTTAAGGTGTGTGACGGTTTAGTGAAGGTTTGAGCCCATGATCTGCATCCGAGCAAAGCAGCCGGTGCGAAAGGGTGGGGTAGAAAAACTTTACAACCCTTTATATTCTTTAGCTAAATCAACATAGTTCTGCGCTGAGATCGGGATGAATGCAGCCTCTTCCATACTAATCGGTCGGAAGAGCTTCGCCGGATTACCCGCCCATGTCTCGCCACGTGGGATGCGCTTCTTAGGCGTCACCAACGCACCCGCCGCCACAAATGCACCGGATTCGACGACCGCAAAATCCATCACCGTCGCCCCCATACCGATGAAGCAGTTGTCCTCCAATGTGCAGGCATGCAAAAGCGCCTGATGGCCGATGGTGATTCCCGAACCAATGGTGGTAGGACCCGTAACGCGGGTGACATGGATGACAGTGCCATCCTGAATATTCGTCCGCTCGCCGATGCGAATCGAGTTCACATCGCCACGAATCACACACCCAAACCAGACATTGCTCTCTGCCCCAATATGCACATCGCCAATCACCACCGCGCCGGGCGCGATGAATGCATCCGGATGGATGGTGGGCATAATACCTTTGTAGGGCAGAATGACTGCGCCGGGATGTGCTTGCATATGCGTGTCTCCGGCGAAAAGCCTACGGGAAAACAGCCGTTAGTTCAAGGTTAGTCGTCTCCGGCAGGCCGAACATCAAATTCGCATTCTGCAACGCCTGGCCCGATGCGCCTTTGACGAGATTATCAATCACCGACACCATAATTAGCTCGCCCTTGATGCGCCCCGCATGCACGCTCATCACGCACTGGTTCGTGCCGCGCACGGAATGTGTGGAAGCCGAACCTTGCGCAAGCACCGTCACAAACGGCTCATTCGCATAACGCTGGGTGAGATGCGCGCGCACTTGTTCCACCGTCACCCCATCCGCTAAGCCCGCATGAATCGTCGCGAGCATACCCCGCGTCATTGGCACCAAATGCGGCGTGAAGGAAACGACGAGATCCTTAAGGCCACTTGCTTGACGCAGCGTCTGCTCCATCTCAGCGACATGGCGATGTTTGCCGATGCCATAAGCCGACACGCCACCATCAAGCTCCGTGAACAAATACTCCTGCGCCACCTTGCGGCCCGCACCAGAAACGCCCGACATCGCATCAATACCAATCGATTGCGGGATGATCAGCTTTGCTTCCACCAGCGGTGCAAGCGGCAGCAATGAGCAGGTGGGGTAGCAACCCGGATTCGCCACCAACCGCGCCGATTTAATCTGCGCCCGCGCAAACTCCGTGATGCCATAAACGGCCGTCTTTTGCAGCTCCAGCGCCTGATGCGGATGACCATACCACTCGGCATAATCATCGCCATTCATCAACCGGAAATCCGCCGACAGATCAACAATCCGCACATGTTTTGGCAAGCCCGCGATAATTTGCTGCGTCGTCCCATGCGGCAGGCAGCAGAACACCAACTGCACATCACTGAAGTCAACTTCCGTGTGTTTCACAAGGGCAGGGAGGTTGCGGCCCCGCAGATGCGGATACACCGCCTCGATCGGCTTACCCGCCTGAGAGTCACCCGTCAGTGCCACAATGCGAAACGTCGGATGGTTCTGCAACAAACGCAGCAGCTCTGCGCCTGTATAGCCGGATGCACCGAGAATCACTGTGTTAATCATCTTGTTCATAATCTTCTCCTTATCGCCATCACGCCGTCTACGCTAGATACAAATCCAATTCTCTATTCTTTGTCATTCCCGCGAAAGCGGGAATCTTCTTCAAGCAGTAACCTCCCAAGGAGATTCCCGCTTTCGCGGGAATGACAAAGGAGAGGTATAAATGCGAGCCGGGCGAGCGAGCCATCAGCCAGCGACTCGAAGCAACGCGAAGAGAGGCGAAGCCAACCTGCGCGAAGCAACCAAAAGAAAACCCCGGAACCGCTTTCGCCATTCCGGGGTTTGGTATCCGAAAATGAAACGATTAGCGTTTCGAGAACTGGAAGCTACGGCGTGCTTTTGCGCGGCCGTATTTTTTACGTTCAACCACACGGCTGTCGCGCGTCATGAAGCCGCCTTTGCGCAGCGTCGGACGGAAGCTCGGGTCATATTGATCCAGCGCGCGGCTGATGCCATGACGCACCGCACCCGCTTGACCAGAGAGGCCCCCGCCGAGAACGGTAACAGTGATATCAAATTTATTCACGCTATCGAGTGCGACGAACGGCTGATTCACAATCATCCGCAGCACAGGGCGTGCGAAATATTGCTCGAGGGTCTTGCCGTTGACGCTGATTTTACCGCTGCCGCGCTTGATCCACACGCGAGCGATCGCGTCTTTGCGGCGGCCGGTGCCATAGGCGCGGCCTTGCTTATCAAGCTTGGGTTTACGTGCTTCGGTGGTTTCTGCTGCTGCCGTTGCCATGATCTAACCTATTAACGTGCGTTTTTTTCGTTCATTGCCGCGAAATCAACCGACTTCGGCGATTGCGCCGTATGCGGGTGCTCGCTTCCTGCATACACATGCAGATGCTTCATTTGCTGGCGCGCCAGCGGGCTGTCTTTCGGCAGCATGCGCTCGATCGCCTTATGTACCACGCGCTCGGGGTGCTCGCCAGAGAGGATAAACTCCGCCGAACGCTCTTTAATCCCACCAGCATAACCGGTGTGGTAATAGTAAACCTTTTTCCCGCGCTTACGTCCGGTCAGCTTCACTTTGTCCGCATTGACGATGACCACATGGTCGCCGCAATTCATGTTCGGAGTGAAAGACGGCTTATGCTTGCCGCGCAGTGCTTTGGCGACATAGCTCGCGAGACGGCCCAGAACGACGCCTTCTGCGTCGAAGATAAGCCATTCATTTTTAATATCTTTCGGCGTTGCCGAGAACGTTTTCATGACGTGCTCTATTCGTTGTAGTTATTGGTGTAAGGGTGGGCTGTTTAATGGGGGACGGGGCTGGTGTCAACTAAGAAGTGAAGTCTCGGTTTAGCTAAGTTTTAGGCCTTCACCTTCGCATAGCGCCCCGGCGCGGCCTCGATCACCTTATATTTTGCATTCCCTGGCTTGCGGGCGGGGACTTTTTCGCCGCATTTTTTTGCCTGCCATTTGTTCCAGTGCTCCCACCAGGAGCCGGGATGTTTTTTGGCGCTTTTGAGCCATTCTTCGGGGCGCGGCGGTAACTTATCGTTCACCCAATAGCAATATTTCTGCTTATGCGGTGGATTGACGACGCCGGCGACATGGCCGGAATCGGCGAGGGAGAAGATACATTCGCCGTCATAGGTCTGCGTGGCGATATAAGACGACATCCAGGGCGCGATATGGTCTTCGCGCGTGGCGAGGATATAGGACGGCGTGCGGATTTTGGTGAGATTGATCGGCACGTCGAGCAGGTTAATCCCACCCGGTTTAATGAGCTCATTCTTCTGATACATGTTGCGCAGGTAAAACGCATGCATGGTGGCGGGCATGCGGGTGGAATCGGAATTCCAATAGAGAAGATCGAACGGATAGGGCTGTTTGCCGAGCAGGTAATTGTTGATCATGAACGACCAGATAAGATCGTTCGCGCGCAGCATGTTGAAGGTGGTCGCCATCTCGGAACCCTCGAGATAGCCGCGCTCGCTCATGCGGCCTTCAAGCGCGTCGAGCTGGGTTTCGTCGATGAAAACGGAAATATCGCCCGCTTCGGCAAAGTCGATCAGCGTAGTGAGATAGGTGGCGGATGCGACGCGGGATTCTTTCCCCATCGCGCGCAGATAGGAAAGTGTGATCGCCGTCAGCGTACCGCCGAGGCAGTAGCCGACGATGGAGGTTTTTTTCGATTTGGTGATGTTTTCAATCACATCAAGTGCGGCGAGGGGACCTTGGCGCAGATAGTCGTCAAAACGTTTGCGTCCGAGTTTTGCGTCGGGGTTCACCCAGGAAATCACGAACACCGTATAACCTTGTTCAGTGAGCCAATGGATAAAGGAGCGTTCGGCAGTGAGATCGAAGATGTAATATTTATTGATCCATGCGGGGATGAGTAGCAGCGGAGTTTTATAGACTTGTTTTGTTGCCGGTGCGTATTGGATGAGCTGCATGAGCTCGTTTTCATAAATCACGCTGCCGGGGGTGGTGGCGATGTTTTTACCTAATGTAAACGCTTGTGCATCGGTCATCGAGATACGGAAATTTTCTTCGTTCTTCTCGATATCGTTAAGGAAGTTGGTGAGACCGGTGACAATGCTTTCGCCGTTTGTCTCGATCATGCGGCGCATGACTTCGGGGTTGGTGAAGGCGAAGTTGGAGGGCGCCATCGCATCGATGAATTGCCGGGTGAAGAAGTTGAGTTTTTTTGATGTCGCGGCATCGAGTCCATCGATCTGGCCGACGATTTCTTGCAGCCAGCGTGCGTTGACCAAATATTGCTGCTTGATGAAATCAAACACCGCGCCATTGGCCCAGCCGGAATCGGCGAAGCGGCGGTCTGAGGAGGTTTCGACATAAGGCGCTTCATCTTTGCCAAGCAACTTTCCCGTCCACCATTGCCAGAGCTTTAAATGATCTTGCGCGAGTTCCAGCTGCGCCTCGGCAATTTTATTCGGATCGATCGAAACATTGCGCATCGTATGCAGCATCGATTCAGCCAGCGCGCGCGGATCGGTGTGCCCAAGCGTCGGCGGATGGGCGAGACCACGCGCCGCAACGGCCTGCAACACGCGCTGCCACAAATCACTCGCTTTGGACATATTGTCAGCGAGCACTTGCGGGTCAATCACCTGTGCGGCGGATGGAATGGATTCTTTTTTTGTTTGTGTCTTACCCATGGTGGCGTGAGCATGTAACGTATATTTTGCCCGGTGGCAACGAGAGGTTGTGGATCATTTCATCTGTCGCTGGACAAATCTTTGGATGCTCGTTAGCGTGCATGAAATTCGATCTGCAAAAATAAAAACAACTGGTCAGGCAAGCTATGATTTTTACCCAGCATTTCTCCCGCTATAGTACTGCATTACTACTCACCGTTAGCCTCGGCGGATGCTCTTACCTCATTCCTCCCAATCCAAGCTCGCCACGTTATAATACGGTGGTTGGCGAACGCCACGCGCCCGCCCTCAACGCGCAAAGCGCCACGGGTGCACCAACAGAAACTGCTGCTGTCACACCGCCTGATGCACCAAACTTCCCGCCGGTGGATGATGCAACCCGCATCCGCGCGCAGCAAGAAATGACGGCTGCCCAACCGGTGGATGCTGTCAGCAGCGCACCACTACCATCACCGACTGCTAATGGTCGCGTTGTGCCGGTTGAAAATGCGGCACCAACCGTCACTGTTGCGGAGAATACAACCTATCCAAGCCTCGCTTCGGTGCCGCCGCGCCCAGTTATCTCGGGCGATGAGAGCGATGCCGCCCGCCTCGCACGCATCCGCAGTGCATTAGAAGCTGACCGCGCAAGTGCCAATACCGCCCGTGACCAACTTGCCCATGATGCAGCACAAGAACCATCCATGCAGCCCCTGCCGGAAGCGACTGGCACTGTGCCACCGCCCGCGCCCGTGAGCGTTGCTCCTGTTGCCCCGCCGCCTGCAGCGACCCCGTCACCATCCTTTACCCCGGCTCCGCAATCAAGCAACGTGCCTGCACCAAACAGCATTGCTCCGGTGCCCACCCCCGTTTTCCCACCCCCACCGCCACCTAGCAATATGAGTGCACTGCCGCCTGCGGTAATTCCTGCACAATCCGCCGCCATCCGGACACCAGTGGCAAACGCGACATTCTCAACACCGGCAGTAACGCCGGTGGCAGCGGTAGCCCCTGCGCCGGTTTTCCAACCCATGCCTTCCGCGCCGCCTGCTCCAGCCGTAGCACCGATCGTGCTTCGCCCACCGACGGGTGATGTCGCCGCCGCGAATGTTCCCGCACCCGCCTTCCACGTGACGCCAACCCAGCAATTCATGCCGCAACCAGCGCCCCCGGCTGCTGGTGGGTTTGACCCCATGGCCGATGGCCGAGTGGCAACATCCGCCACCCAGCCCAGCGTCTATGCCAGCACAGGGTACTTGCCAGATTCGCGCTATAGCAGCCGTCCCTTCTAACGCTTAGCAAAAAGGGCGACGAGCGTTCCCGCGATTGACACGCCGCCCACCCCGCTTCTACAGTGCCGCCTCATGGAAGAATTCTACCGCATCAGCCGCCTACCGCCGTATGTATTCGCGGAGGTGAATAAAATCAAAGCCGCCCACCGTGCGTCCGGTCGCGACATCATCGATCTAGGCATGGGCAACCCCGACTCGCCGACACCCAAACACATCACCGATAAGCTACGCGAAGTGGTGGAAGACGGTACAACCCATGGCTATTCCATCAGCCGCGGCATACCTGGCCTGCGCAAAGCGCAAGCGGCATACTATAAGCGCCGCTTCGGCGTAAAACTTGATCCCGAGACGGAAGTCATCGCGACTATCGGCTCGAAAGAAGGATTGGCGAATTTAATTCAAGCCATCACCGCACCGGGCGATGTGATCGTGACGCCGAATCCCTGCTATCCCATTCACGCCTATGGCCCCGTGATTTCCGGCGCATCCATCCGCCATGTGATGACGGGGGAGGGCGGCGATTTCCTCGAACTGCTCGAGCGCGCCATCAAAAACATGACGCCGAAACCCGTCGCGGTGATCGTCAACTATCCCGGCAACCCGACGGCGGAAACAGTTGATCTCGCTTTCTACGAAAAACTCGTCGCGCTGTGTAAACAATATGGCGTCTATATCATCTCCGATCTCGCTTATTGCGAAATTTATTTCGACAACAACCCGCCACCCTCGATTCTGCAAGTCGAAGGTGCGAAGGATATCGCGATTGAATTCACCACACTCAGCAAAACCTATTCGATGGCCGGCTGGCGCGTCGGATTTGCAGCCGGCAACCAACGCCTCATCCATGCGCTGACACGCATCAAATCCTACCTCGATTACGGCATGTTCACACCCATTCAAGTTGCCGCCACCGCCGCACTCAATGGTCCGCAGGAATGCGTCGCCGAAGTGCGCGCGCTTTATAAAGAACGTCGCGATATCATGGTCAAAGGCCTGCACGCCGCCGGGTGGCCGGTAGAATCGCCAAAAGCCTCCATGTTCATTTGGGCGAAATTGCCCGAGCAATATAAAGAGCTCGGCTCGTTTGAATTTTCAAAATTGCTGCTCGACCAAGCGGAAGTCGCCGTCGCACCTGGCATCGGCTTCGGCGAATATGGCGACGGCCATGTCCGCATCGCCCTCGTCGAAAACAAACAACGCCTGCGCCAAGCCGTGCGCAACATCAAAGCCTTCCTCGCGAAGGATCCTGAGAAACTCAAGAAACAACTCCACAAGGCGGCATAGTATGAGCAACCCACTTCGCATCGGCATCGCAGGCCTGGGCACCGTCGGCATCGGCGCGCTGAATTTGCTGCAAACGAATGCCGAGCTCATCGCCGCACGCGCGGGTCGCGAGCTCATCGTCACCGCCGTCGCCATGCGCGACACATCAAAAAAACGCCCAGTGAATCTCAATGGTATCCGCATCGCACAGGATGCACGGATGCTTGCTGAATCCGCGGATGTCGATGTGGTGGTGGAAATGATCGGCGGCCACGAAGGTGTCGCGCGTGAACTAGTCGAGCGCGCACTCAAAAATGGCAAGCATGTAGTGACGGCCAACAAAGCCCTCATCGCGCATCATGGCGCTGCACTCGCTGCACTGGCCGAGAAAAACAATGTCGTCCTTGCGTTCGAAGCAGCGGTCGCTGGCGGCATTCCCATCATCGGCGCATTGCGCGGTGGGCTTGCCGCAAACCGCATTCAGCGCATCGCCGGAATTCTCAACGGCACCTGCAATTACATCCTCACCACCATGGAACGCGACCGCCGCGATTTCAGCCCCGTGCTCAGTGAAGCGCAGCAATTGGGTTACGCCGAAGCTGAGCCAAGCCTCGATGTTGACGGCGTGGATGCCGCGCACAAAGTCGCAATTCTCGCATCACTTGCTTTCGGCACCGCGCCAGATTTCGAGCATGTGCACATCGAAGGCATCCGCCGCATCAGCCTCGCCGATATTGAGTATGCTGCAACATTTGGTTATCGCATCAAACTACTCGGCATCGCGACGATGGAAGGCGGCAAATTGCTGCAGCGTGTGCACCCATGCCTTGTACCTGCCACCTCGCCACTCGGCGTCATCGACGGCCCTTTCAACGCTGTGCAAGTCGAAGGCGACGGCGTCGGCCGCGTAGTGTTCGAAGGCCGCGGTGCAGGCGGTGGACCGACTGGTTCTGCGGTAGTTGCCGATATCATCGCCATCGCGCGCGGCGATACCTACCCAGCCTTCACGGTTGCATCCAATCAGCTCATCCAGGCGAAACCCGCCCCACTCGAGGCGCATGCAGGTTGCTACTATCTGCGCCTAAGTTTGAAAGACGAACCCGGCGTGCTGGCCGAATTCACCAAAGCCTTCGCAAGCGAAGCCGTCTCGGTGCATTCCATCACCCAGCGCGCCATCGCCGCCAATAACTCCGCACAAGTCATCGTCATCACCCACGCCACCAACGAAGCCGCCATCGCCCGTGTGAGTGGCCATATTGCCAAACTCCCCATCTGCGTCGATGCGCCGGTGGTTTTACGCATCGAATCATAGGAGACATAGATGTCAGCCAAATCCCTCCCCACCGAAGCACCGAACAAAGATTGGATCATGGACCGCAACTTCGCACTCGAAGCTGTGCGCGTGACCGAAGCGGCAGCACTCGCCAGCTCGCACTGGACAGGCCGCGGTAAGGAAAAAGACGCCGACCAAGCCGCCGTCAACGCCATGCGCGAAGCGCTGAATGGCCTGACGATCGACGGCACCGTCGTCATCGGAGAAGGCGAGCGCGACAAAGCGCCGATGCTTTATATCGGCGAAAAAGTTGGCACGGGCGAGGGCCCGAAAATCGACATCGCCCTCGATCCGCTGGAAGGCACCACACTTTGCGCCACTGCCGGCCCCAATTCCCTGGCCGTCATGGCGATGAGCGAACATGGCGGGTTCCTTCACGCGCCAGATGTGTACATGGATAAAATTGCCGTCGGCGCAGGTCTGCCCGATGGCGTGGTGGATCTCGATAATGCCATCGCCGCCAACCTCAAAAACCTCGCCAGCGCGAAGAAAAAAGACATCAGCGATCTCACCGTCGTCATCTTGAAGCGCGACCGCCACGCCGAAAAAATCGCCAAACTCCGCGAAGCGGGCTGCCGTGTGATGCTGATCCCCGATGGTGACGTCGCCGGCGTCATCGCCGTCTCTACTGCCGCGACCGGCATCGATATGTATGTCGGCACCGGTGGTGCACCCGAAGGCGTGCTCGCCGCTGCCGCACTACGCTGCATTGGCGGCCAAATGCAAGGCCGCTTACTGTTCGATGGCGAAGACGAACAAAAAGCCCGCGCGGCTCGCATGGGCATCACCGACTTCAATCGCAAATATAATTTGCTCGATATGGCGAAAGGCGATGTGATGTTCTCCGCCACCGGTGTAACGGATGGTGCAATGCTCAAAGGCGTCAAACGTTGGCCCGGCGGCGCAAGCACTCACAGTATCGTGATGCGCTCCGCCACCGGCACCGTCCGCTGGATCGAAGCACAACATAATTTTGACCGAAAAACAGCCATTTAACCTTTTTTAACGATTTCGCGGGTAGAATGGGCCATAATGGAACGAGGATATTCCAATGGCCGACACGCAAAAATACCTTGATGATCTGAAGGAAAAGCTCGCCATCCTGCAAAGTACGGATGGCAATGGCGATCATCAATTCACCGGCCGCGAAATCGCCAATGCGATGCTGAATAAAGTCGCGAAAGAGCAGCCACAGGATTTTGCACGGTTCGCGGGCTATATCGAGCAGGCCCATCAACTATATCAAGAAGTCGAGAATCTTCCGGCCACACCAACCACTCCGCGCGAAAAATTCGTGGCAGAAGTCGTCGCGCCCATTGTTGGTCGCGGCAATCAGGCGGGCACGGGCGAAAATCCCCCGGCAGACCTTCTCGCCAAACGATTGGAGCAATACAAGGTGGCGGCAAGCCCGGAGGAGACTAAAGCACTCGCCGCAGAATTAGCCGAAGGCATCAAATACGCCAACTGGCTCGACCGTATGGCCGAAAAAGGCACGGGTGATTTGCAAGGCGCCTTAGGCCGCATGGGTACTGAACTTCGCACCCTCGAGCAAAACAACAAAAGAGCCGCCACCGAAGAAGCGCGGCTGCAGCGCGACATGGGTGCTATCGATACCACCCAAACGCGCGGTCGCACGATGATCGGCAGCCAAGCAGAAACCGTCGCGACAAGAGACTACACCGCCGCCTATGCCGGTGCGCCCGTGCCCGCCGAAGCAGTGCAGGACGCCATCGCCCAAAAAGCAGCGCAGGCAAGCGAAGCAGCACTGGCGACGTTTAACGCGACTACCGGCCCAGCATTCGACCGCCAACGCGCCGCCTTGCGCGTAAAAATAGCCGAGAATGCAAAACTCAAACTCACACCCGAGCAAGAAAAACAGGTCGGCGAAATACGCGGACACATGGAAGCCTACAATAACCACATGGCCGACATGAAAGCGCCCACCGTCGCGGATTTCAAAGAGGCCGCCCAGGCCAACGCACCCGATGTGCGCGGGCGATAAACACGCGCGCGCTTCCCTCTAGCGCTGCGTTCGATTTTCCCCTACATTAGGCCCATGGAGATTTCGTCCTCGCAGACTGCTTCCGGCTTGCCGTGGCAATTGCGGCATGAGAATACGCGGCTCACCACCGCAATGGCGCAACAGCACGGTATCAGCGAATTACTCGCCAGCATCCTCGCCGGGCGTGACGTGCCGCTCGATGACGTACCGAGATTCCTCAATCCCACCCTACGCGATTATTTGCCCGATCCCTTTCACCTGCGCGATATGGACAAAGCCATCGACCGCATCCTCACCGCCATCGATGAAAAAGAAACCATCGCCGTCTTCGGTGATTACGATGTCGATGGTGCAACCTCCACCGCGCTACTCAAACATTATTTTGCTGCGCTGGGCATCGACATCCTCACCTACATTCCCGACCGGATGAAAGAAGGCTACGGCCCCACGCGCGAAAGGCTTTAAAGCCCTCATTGATCAAGGTGCACAACTCATCATCACCGTTGATTGCGGCACCTTATCGCATACGCCCATCGCCTACGCGCACTCGGCCATCAGGTCGAAGTCATCGTCGTGGATCATCATCTAAGCAACGGCGCACTGCCACCGGCCCATGCTGTCGTCAACCCCAACCGGGTCGATGAAACTTCCGAACATCGCCAACTCGCCGCCGTGGGGGTGACATTCTTATTGCTCATCGCGCTCAACAAGCGCCTGCGTGAGCGGAGATTTTGCCGATGGTGCGGAGCCGCCCTTACTCCAGTTGCTCGACCTCGTCGCCCTCGGCACCGTCTGCGATGTCATGCCGCTCACCGGCCTTAACCGAGCCCTCGTGGCGCAAGGGTTGAAGGTAATGGCGGGTCGCCGCAATCTCGGCCTCTCCGTGCTTGCGGATGTTGCACGGCTCGATGCACTGCCGAATGTTTATCACCTCGGTTTCCTCCTCGGCCCCCGCATCAATGCCGGTGGACGTGTTGGGGCTTCGGGCCTCGGTGTAGAACTACTCACCACCACGCAACCAGAGCAGGCGCAAGCCGTCGCCCAACAGCTCGATCAGCACAATGCCGAACGCCAAGCCATCGAATCCATTGTGCTCGACCAGGCGTTCGAGCAGGCTACGCAGCAAAGCAATATGCCAGTCATTATCGTCGCAGGGGAGGGTTGGCACCAAGGCGTCATCGGGATCGTCGCAGGCCGCTTGAAGGAAAAATTTGGCCGCCCCGCCGCGGTGGTTGCACTGGAAAATGGCGTGGGCAAAGCCTCCGCCCGCTCCGTGCCAGGCGCTGATATGGGCGCCGCCATCCATAGCGCCATCGAACAGGGGATCATCACCACCGGCGGCGGCCACGCGATGGCAGCAGGTTTCTCGCTTCCTGCCGAAAAGCTGCCCGATCTACACACTTTCCTCAACCACCGCCTCGAAGCTGTCGTCGCCGCCTACCAAGAAGGCCGCGTCGCGAAATTCGATAGCCTCCTCTCCGTCAGCGGTGCGACGCTCGATGCGTTGGATGAAATCATCCTCGCCGGCCCCCACGGCATCGGTAACCCCGGCCCGCGTTTTGTGGTGAAAGATGCCAACATCCTCCAGCGTACGATGATGAAAGAGCACCATCTGCGCCTCTTGCTCGGCGATGAATCCGGCCCCAACCGCCTGACGGCTGTGGCCTTCAATGTCATCGGCAGCACCGTTGGTGAATGGCTGATGACCGAGCGCAAGCTGCATTTCCTCGGCGAGTTAAAGCGCAATGTCTGGCAGGGCCGAGAAACCGTCCAGTTCATGATCGAAGACGTCGCCAAAGCCGCCTAAACCCCCCATATCCAGGCCCAAAACCGGCCAAATTAGCACCAAGCCCTGCCCACGAAAACCTCTTGACTTGCGGGGGCGGTCATGGTGTACATCGCCGCCTGTTTTCCGGGGCGTCCGCGCCCCCGATGGCCCCTTCGTCTAGCGGTTAGGGACGCCTCCTTTCACGGAGGAAGCACGAGTTCGATTCTCGTAGGGGTCACCATTACCAACGCAGCACCGCTCCGTTTGTATTTTCAAGCATTTAGCAGTTCTCAAACCGCCCGATATTTTTCATGGCCCAAATAAGTCATGGGACTATAGTAGCTTATCAGTTCTAGTCCGGTAGGGATGTTTATGATCGAGGCACTTTTTAAAGAGCGAAGCATAGACCTGTTGGCTGAAAAGGTTAGCTGCTCCGCTGCGCAAAAATCAACCTGACATCACCGACGCGAAGATCAAACAAGCTGCCCGTAACTTTGTAGGCTTCTTGCGCGTACTAAGAGAAGCGGATGCGGAGCAAAAGGCGCAAGTTGAATAGATGGCACGCTTAAAGAAATATCATCAAGATCTTTTGCAGAAGCACATACCTTATCGGTATTTGATAATGAGAGCGTTCTTAGATGAGCCTATTGCAATGCCGATTGTGGGAAACAATCAAGGTGCATGGCCTATGACATTTTGGTGCCGTATTGAAGCATCATTATCGATGTGTAGGGTATTACTAGAAATGATGGGCTTTAAATATTATGTGCACCTAGATGTACATAAGAAGCCTGATGCAGATGCAAAAAAGAGTAGCAAACCTCGCGGACACGATATTCGAGTTTCAGAAATTCCTAATTGTAAGGAAATACTTTTAGGTTATAGAAAGCAAAAATTGATCAAAGTTCTAGATGCTCTAGAGGTAATGTACTTTGTACCATTACGCGCGCTGAATATACCCAATTGCTCAAGATTTATAATGGAGCTGAAAAAGCTGTTTTGCATTTTACAAAGAAAAATCCTGGCAAACGTGGCTATGATCATTCCAAAATAGAGGAGTTGTTGAAACCATCAGTAGCTACGATTGAAAGACTGCTACAAGCACTTGTCTATGATCCCTATAACAAAGATCTGAAAGATATTGCCAGCAACCATCATTTAGTCGGATGGCGCAAACAGCGACCGCCTATCAATTATTGCATCGCTCAATTGCAGCATTAAGGCTTAATGCGGAAAACGGCTCCACAAGATGCTGCAACTGTATAACTTGGTATCTTGACTCATGATTTTTTCTAATCTCTTCCAAAACTTGAATAAAAAGTTCTAGTTCGGTTGGGTAGGTATCACCATTCTTGATTTATTGACGCAGTCAGAAATAGGCCGCCCTGCCGGACGACGCGATTACCTCGAAGGTTCGAACTACTTCCAGCCGCTTACGTCCGCAATATTGCAGCCGTCGCGCGGTGCTGCAGGAAGCATGTGCATGCCAGTAACCCTGAGTTCTATTTCCCAAGGGTCAATGACTTTAATTCCCATACCAAGCTTGAATCCTGACGCTTTCCGCCTGGCCTTTTGTGACCTCGTATGCATGGTCGCGCTTTAAGTAATAGATGAAGGGAACGCCCATCACCGCGCCCATGAATAACACCAGAAGTGGGATACCAATAACAATGGCCATAATGCTGATTCTCCATAATAAATTTACTACGATCATTAAACCATATGGACAGGTTCTGCGCTTTGATCGCGATCAAAGCGGTTGCCTGGAACAGGAGGTAGGAAAGGCAGTGTCTGCTGGAAATGTGGATTGGAAACATCAACCGAAGGAGAATTTTTATGACCGTTCGTAATTTAATGCCTTTTGGGAAAAATGTGCTCGTAAGCCGTGGCGGAAGTCCCATCGTCGCCTTCCAGGATGAGGTGAATAAGCTGTTTAATGATTTCTTTGGCGAGCATTCATTTCCGAGCTGGAACCGTCTTGCTGCGCAGCCTTCTTTTACCGTCAGCCCAGCCATGGATGTGACCGAGAACGATAAAGAGTTCAAAGTCACCGCCGAACTACCCGGTATGGAATCTAAGGACGTGCAGATAAACGCCGCCGAAGGTTATGTGACCATCAAAGGCGAGAAGAAGGCCGAGAAAAAAGAAGAGCGCGAAGGCTATTTCCGCCAGGAACGTTCCTACGGTTCCTTCCAGCGCGTGGTTGCGCTGCCGGATACGGCCGATCTCGACAAGGCCGAGGCCAGCTTCAAGAATGGCGTACTGGCGCTTTCTATCCCTAAGAAAGCGGGGGCGCAGAGCAAAGAGCGCAAGATCGAAATCAAGCAGGTCGCTTAAAGAGAATGCCTATATTATAGATGCAAGGGGTTGCCCCTTGCATCTTACCTTTTAAATATGGATAGGGACTATGGATACTGCAGACGCCTGTACAACCGCTGAAAGCGCTTCCAACCATCAGTTTGAAAAGTGGCTGCTCGGTAAAGCGCGCGGTCTTGCACCGCTTAAGGTCGCCGTGGTGCATCCGGTCGATAATTTTTCCTTCATGGGTACGATCGAGGCTGCAAAGGCTGGCATCATCATACCGGTACTCGTCGGGCCGGAGCATAAAATCCGCGCCCTGGCCAAAGAAACGCATACCGATATCAGCAAATTCGAGCTGGTAGCTACACCTCATAGCCATGCCGCCGCCGAAACGGCGGTTGCCATGGCGCTAGAGGGCAAAGTGGAAGCGCTTATGAAAGGCAAGCTGGCCACTGACGAATTGATGCTGCCTGTCATCGATAAGGAAAAAGGCCTGCGCACCGGACGGCGCATGAGCCATGTGTTTGTGCTTAATGTGCCGCGTTATCTCAAGCCACTATTTCTTACCGATGCTGCCATCAATATCCGGCCCACGTTGATGGAGAAAAAAGACATCGTGCAAAACGCCATCGATTTATTCCATGCGCTGGGAATGGGTACGCCGAAAGTAGCAATTCTTTCTGCCGTCGAATATGTCACGGAGAAAATACCCTCGACGCTCGATGCGACAGCACTCTGTAAAATGACCGAGCGTGGGCAGATTACCGGTGGCATCCTTGACGGGCCGTTGGCGTTTGACAATGCCGTATCGAAAGAGGCGGCGAAAATCAAAGGCATTCACTCGGAAGTAGCAGGTGACGCCGATATTTTAATCGCGCCCGACATCGAATCCGGCAACATGCTTTATAAGGAACTACGCTATTTCTCCGGCGCACAGGGAGCCGGCATGGTGCTGGGCGCGAAAGTTCCGATCATCTTAACCAGCCGCGCGGGTGACGCTGAGAACCGTTTGATTTCCTGCGCGCTGGCGCTGCTTTATGCACGAGCGAGGAAAATATGAGCATCATTCTGACCTGCAACGCCGGATCGGCCAACACCAAGTTGGCGGCGTTCGACAGCAAGACGCTGGAGCGCAAAGGCCATGCCGTTACTCACAACGCGGCGGAAACCATGGAGTGGCTATGCTCGATCGGTGAGCTTGGAATTATTGCGGTCGGTCACCGCGTGGTGCATGGCGGGCGGGAATTTACGCAGCCGGTGAAGATTGCCGATGAGATGCTGGCAAAACTGAAAAGCTACATACCGCTTGCCCCACTGCATCAGCCAGGCGCGCTAAAATTGATCGAAGAAGTAAAAACGCTTTACCCGAACGTTACGCAGGTTGCCTGCTTCGATACGGCATTTCATCACACTATGCCGGAGATCGAGCGCCGGTTGCCGCTGCCGGTTTGGTATCATAAAGAAGGCATTCAGCGTTACGGTTTCCACGGGCTTTCTTACCAGCATATCGCCGATGTACTGCCCGAATTCGTCGGTAAAAAAGCCAAGGGTCGCGTGATCGTGGCGCATCTGGGCGGTGGTTCCTCCGCCTGCGCGATAAAGGATTTACAATCCGTAGCCAGCACGATGGGATTCTCCACGCTCGATGGACTCATGATGGGCACGCGCACCGGCGCGCTCGATGCGGGCGTCGTCCTGCATCTCCTTGGACAGATGGAAATGAGGCTGGAGGAAGTGAATCGGCTACTTTACTTGGAATCCGGCCTGCAGGGTGTCTCTGGCATCAGCTCCGACATGCGCGTTTTGCTGGCCAGCGATAAAAAGGAAGCCAGTGAGGTGATCGAGCTATATTGCTATTTAGCAGCAAAGCAAATTGCAGGATTGCTCCCTCCGCTCGGCGGCATCGATGCGCTGGTCTTTACCGGCGGAATCGGTGAAAATGCTACCGCCGTGCGTGAAAGAATTGTTGATCTTCTTCGCTTTGCAGGTGATTTCCCGGTTTACGTCATCCCCACGGACGAGGAATTGGTCATCGCCAAATCCTGTCGCGACATAATGGGATAGTTGTATATACTTCCTTCATAGCTGACGAATTATTCCCATTTCTGCTGATTTGCCTCGTGGTCGAACTGACCCCAGGGCCGAATATGGCATATCTGACGATGGTCAGTTCCATCCAAGACAGAAAAGCAGGTTTTTCCATGGTAGCAGGCATTGCCGCCGGACTACTTACCGTTGGGCTGGTCGCCACACTGGGAGCGGCGGCGCTGGTACTGAAAAATCCTGCGCTCTATTATTCCCTGCTCAGTGTGAGCATTCTGTATCTGCTCTAGCTGGCTTGGGACAATGGGCGCGGCCTATCGCTTTCAATTGTGATGGTGGCGAGCGTTGTGCATGGCGCAATCGCTGTCTTGGGAGAGCGAAGCGGTCGGTATCTCCACGGGCCAGCGGCGATGAAAACCATGCGATACGTCTTCTCCGGGTTGTTGCTGACTCTTGCGGTGTGGCTCGCCCGATCGACGCGGCTGTCACCGTGATTTAAATCAATCCGGCGATGAGCAAAATTCCAAATGCGTCCTGCGCCCAAGAAGCCAACGCCAATTCGTAATATCAAACAGTTGCAATCGTTTGATTGCGATCAATCCTGGCCGGGAATGATTAGGTTAAACATCCTATAAGCTCACCAGTGGAGGCACATATGGCTATCGACCCTTTCTACCAGACAATTCAGCCAGACGCACAGACCGGCGCTTATGATGCTGGCCTGCGCGCCTATATGCTAAAAATCTACAACTATATGGCCCTGGCGCTAGCGGTCACCGGCGTAGTCGCTTTCTTCTCCGCGCAGTCGGAGGAGTTTTTAAACGCCATGTATGCTATGGAAGGCGGTAACATTGTCGGCATGAAGCCGCTGGCCTGGATTGTTATGATCGCCCCGTTGGGGCTGGTGATCTATTTAAGCTTCATCCTACAGCGCATGAGCCTGGCGGCGGCGCAAATAAGCTACTGGCTTTATTCCACCATTATGGGACTGTCACTTTCCGTGATTTTTCTTACCTTTACCGGCGAAAGCATCGCCCGGGTTTTCTTTATTACTGCCGGTACATTTGGTGGCATGAGCATCTATGGCTATACCGCCCGGCGCGATCTAACGCGCTTCGGCTCTTTTCTCATGATGGGACTTTGGGGATTGATTATTGCCATGTTTGTTAATCTGTTCCTGCGCAGTTCCGGCATGCAATTCGCGCTTTCGATTATCGGCGTGCTGCTTTTCGTTGGACTTGCTGCCTATGACACACAGAAGCTCAAACGGATATACTATGAGTTTCCTGGTACTAGCGAGATGATGGGCAAGATCGCCATCATGGGAGCGCTGACGCTTTATCTCGACTTCATCAACATTTTCATGAACTTGCTGAATCTGTTCGGCAAGAAAAAAAGATAATGCGCCTATGCGGGGGCTAGCTGCGTTTTTGATAATCATTCTGGCAGGATGCAGCGCTCACGAAGGCAGCCAGCAAGAACCAGAGCCTGTTACCGGCATTATTTCCGACACGATGGTGGACACCGCACAGGGCGCATGGGCAGCGGTGCAGATGCCGTTTGAAGACCTTAATCTCAAGCGGCAGGAGATTCCTGAGAAATTGCAGCAGATCACCGATAATCCTTACGTTCTGCCACCACGAATACGATGCGAAGGCATCCGCAAGGAAATCGATGAGCTGGATAGGCTGCTCGGCCCGGACGTATGCACTCCACAAAATCCCACCGGCACGGTCACTTCCCGAAACGGGGAATATGCTGAACAGGGTGCGGGCATGGCCAAAGACCAGGCAGTAGGAATAGTCAGCGACAAGACGAACATTATTCCCTTTCGGGGCGTGGTGCGCAAAATCACCGGAGCGGAAAAACACGCCAAAGAAGTGGAACGCGCTTACCAAGCAGGGAGATTGCGCCGCGCATTCTTGAAGGGGCTGGCTACATCGCTGGGACCGGAGTGCCTTAATCCGCCTACGACACCACGGCCGCAAGCAGCCCAGCCACCTGCAACCCATTAGAAGGATGCAGGACGGTGTTGGCGGTAACGATCTGGCTGGCGCCGGCTTTCCGCAGATCGGCATAGGCATTACCGGCAAAGATCCCGTGAGTAGCCAGGCAAGTGATATCCGCAAAGCCCTGAACCTTAAGCAGCCCCACGGTTTTAATCATCGTAGTCGCAGTAGAGATAATGTCATCGACTAGCACTGGCGCATGGCTGCGGTAGCGCCCGATATCGGGCAGAGTAATCTCCACGTCGCGGTCGCCGTGGCGAGTTTTTTGCAGAACAATGTAAGGCGCATTCACACTTGCGGCCACTTCCTTCACCCATTGCTCGCTTTCCATATCCGGACCGACGATAAGAGGCTTCCGTACATGCTGCTTAATCCAATTGACCGTGAGCGGGGCGGCGCTGACCACCTTGCATTCGCAAGCATAGATTTCTTTTAGGGCATGGTGGCGGTGCAGATGCGGATCGATGGTGATCAGTGCATCAATATGCGGTGAAAGCAACGCCGCAAAGATATCAGCAGTGATAGCTTCACCTTCCTTGAAACGCTTATCCTGGCGCATATAGCCGAGATAAGGCGCAACCAGCTTCACTTTCGACGCCCCCATTTCTTTGAGCGCTTGCGCCAGGAAAACCAAGGGCAGCGTTTTGGCATCCGGCTGGTTCAAACTACAGAGTATGGCAACCGTTTTTCCTTTTACGTTTGAGACTACCCGGACATACGATTCTCCATCGGGAAAAAGCCGCCACTCCCATGCGCCTTGCTCTAGCCCGATAACGTTGGCGAGTTCTACCTGTTCGGGAAATGCGAAAACAATCATTCCATTTCCTCCAGCCGAACGATTCCATTGTTTTCATGCAAGTAGGAAAGCGCGTAATTCAGTTCGCCGGGCGATTGGGCGTGGACGGTAAAGAGCGGTTGGCCTTGTTCCACCACATCATGCAGCTTGACGTGCAGATCAATGCCAGCCGCCTTGAATTGCGGTGCACCGGCGAGCTTGGCCAGAAGCGCAATGCGCTTGGTGTCTATCTGTATAACCTTACCGGTCTTTGCCGCCGTATGGTCATGACGGCAACAGGATTGCGGAATCTCGCGCATGCCACCCTGCGCCTCACATATCGCTTGGAACTTCGCCCAGGCCCTGCCGCTTTGCAGAATTTCCTCAGCGATGCTTATGCCTTCGTCTTTTCCCACCTGCGGGGAAAATTCCAATACGTTTCCAGCCAGGAGCAGGGCATGTTCACGCAGATCAGACGGTGCATCCTTATGATTCTGCAATACCTGCAACACGTCGCGCGCCTCCAGCGCCGGGCCAATACCACGCCCGATTGGTTCAAAGCCTTCGGTGAGCACCACTTTAATGGTCAGACCACACATCTTGCCGACGTGGCGCAATAAATGCTGTAAACGTATGCCCATGGCGGAATCACGCACCTTGGCAGTGGGGCCGATGGGAATGTCGATCACTACATGCGTTGATCCAGCGGCAATTTTCTTTGAAAGCACCGAGGCGACGAGCTGGCCTTCACTATCGACATTGAGTGTGCGTTCGACGCGGATCAGTACATCGTCGGCGGGGCTTAATGATACTCCGCCGCCCCATACCACGCAGCCGTTTTCCTTCTCCACCACCTTACGAATCTGCTCTAGCGACAATTCTACTGGCGCAAGCACTTCCATCGTATCTGCCGTGCCCGCCGGAGAGGTAATCGAGCGCGAAGAAGTTTTCGGCATGGTGAGTCCATACGCTGCAACGATGGCCACCACAATCGGCGTGGTGCGGTTGCCCGGCAATCCACCGACGCAATGTTTATCGACCACCAGCTCTTTGTTCCACGACAGACACTCGCCGGTTTTCACCATGGCCTGCGTCAGATGCAGGATTTCTTCTTCGTTCAACCGCCCACCCGCGCAGGCGGCAACGAAGGCAGAGGTGTGGATGTCGGATAAATGCCCGGCCACCGCGTCTTCGATGATAGCGGTGATCTCCGAGTCTTTGAGAACATTGCCGTAAATCTTGCTTCGGATGTAGCTCAAGGAATGCAGCGGCTTGGGATGTGACAACGTGACTTCCTCGCCTTCCTTGGCATCGATCAATGCCCAGGCGGATTCAGAAAGCCCGGCCTCGTTGTGATGCAGCAGCGGCGTAGTAACGGTATTGAGCGTAGCGATGATATAGCGCTCGCCTTTCTGTACGCGAATACGCGCCTGCGATACAAAGCCTTCCGACAGGCAGATATGACTGTCGTTGCGGATATAAATCACCGCCTCGTTTTGCGTATCGATGCCGAGGCGCTTGAGATTGAGAGTGGGCTTTTCCTTCATAGCTCGACCGTCTGCATATAATCTGGCATTTCGCACTTCCATTCCAGGCGTTTCTCAATATGCGCTTTCATGGCAAGCGCCGCCGATTCTTCGCCGTGCGTGACAAATGTCTTGATCGGCGGCTTGCGCATATGTCCAAGCCAGTTGAGAATTTCCTCATAATCGGCGTGGGCGGACATATTGTCGAGTGCGGCAATTTCGGCGTTGATTGGCACCATGAGGCCATGAATTTTCACTTCTTTTTCGCCCTTGAGCATACGGTCGCCGCGCGTGCCGCCTGCCTGGAAGCCAGTAAACAGAATCGTATTCTGCCGGTCGGAGCCGAGAAGCTTGATATGATGTAGTACCCGCCCGCCGGTGGCCATGCCGCTGGCGGCGACGATAATTTTCGGAAAATGATTGGTGTCGAGCTTCTTGGATTCCTCCACAGAATGTATGTAGGTTACGCTGTCAGTTACTGCCGTGCATAGCTCGCGGTTCAATCGATGTTCATTCAAATATTTTTCCAGCACGTCGGTCGCGCCGATCGCCATGGGGCTGTCGAGATACACCGGAATATTCGGCATGCGGTGAGCGCTTTTAAGCGCATGTAGATAATACATGATGCTTTGCGCCCGGCCCACCGCGAAGGCTGGGATGATTACCGTGCCGCCGCGCAACGCTGTGCGTTTGATAATAGGTTCCAGTTGGTCAAGCGGGCCAGTTGGCTCATGGCGGCGATCACCGTAGGTGGATTCCACTACCACATAATCCGCTTCCACCGGCGGCACCGGAGCTTTCATCACCGGATCGTGCGGCCTGCCGATATCGCCGGAGAAAAGCACGGTACGTTTTTCCGCCGTCAGCAATACCCATGACGCACCGAGGATATGCCCGTTTCGCTCGAAGCGGAAATGCATGCCTTCGCCCAAAGTGAAATCATGACCGAACGGCACGGTATGAAAATATTTCAGCGATTCCTCGGCATCGGCCAGGGTATAAAGCGGCATTGCCGGATCGTGCTTACTGTAGCGGTATTTGTTCGCGCGCTTCGCATCTTCTTCTTGAATATAGCCGCTGTCGGGCAATAGCAGTTTGCACAGATCGAAAGTCGGCGGCGTGCAATAAATCTTGCCCCTGAAACCCTGCTTTACCAGCAGCGGCAAATAGCCCGAATGGTCAAGATGCGCATGGGTCAACACCACGGCATCAATCTCAGCAGGCGGCATGGGAAATGCCGACCAGTTGCGTAGGCGGAGTTCCTTGTAACCCTGGAACAATCCGCAATCGATGAGGATTTTCTTCCCACTCGCTTCGATTAGATATTTCGAGCCGGTGACGGTACGCGTGGCACCGAGAAAAGTAAGTTTCATTTCAATCCTCTGATAATGCCGTCCGGCGAACGCTTGCCGGAAAGCGCCGCCAGTTCTTCTTTTGATAATAACTTATCCGGTTTCATCCTGAGCAGCAGTCCCGATTCCTGCACAATATGCGCCCACGAACAGCGGTTGACAAACAGCATGCCCTCACTATCCAGCGTGCCGCCTTCATTGATGAAGCCCATCGCGCGCAATTTTCTGCCTTGCCACAGGCGCTGCAGTGTCCCCACCATGACTTCCGGGCGCGTATGGGTAACGAGCAGAATGTTCTGTGTAGAAGGCGGAATAAGTTTGCCGATAACCTTATCAGAAGCGCTGTGCCTGCGCTCGCCAACGCTCCGGGGCTCACGCAATTTTCCTGGTTCCTGGATGTAGACAACGCCATGCGGTATTTTCTTTGATGATAGGCGTTTCGATGCTTTTAGCACTTCCAACAGATGATAGGTGCCGATAGCAGCCAGCGTCAGGCTTGCCGTTTCTGCCTTATATCCTGCTTGAGATAGGCGTAGCGCGCCTTGCTGCCAGAGTAGGCCGCATTCCTCCCAACCGAACCATATCGGTGCCGGCTGCTTGGCCATCACCATAGTCCAGACCTGGCCATGCGTCATGTACACTTCGCCCATCAAAAAGGCGGCGGCGTTGTAATCGGCAGGAAAGAACACGCGGCTGCCATCGCTGCTTTCGCCCAACATACATTCGGCCATCGATGTGTCCTGATGCGATAGTTCATTTTTGCCGTTCTCCCAAGTATTCGACGTCAGTACCAGCGGCACAGAAAGCCAGCCGGGCGGGTTGCCTGCTTCCTTCTGATGTCGTGAAAAAATCACTTCCTGCCGGGCGATGCCATGCATTTTTTCGCCGAAGGCCTCATAGGTAACAATCAGGTTGATGCCACCCTTGTTGCCGAAAGCAGCAGCGGCGACGGCCTCTTCGTTGAGCGCCGTGATAACATTGCCCGTTACCGATTCATCGCTGCCTTTCTCCACATCGACCACGCGAAAGTCAGCATATTTGAGTGTATCGTCCATCCGATTGGAAAGCATTTCATCGGGATTGCCGATACGCGGACGCAGGTGCGGATTAAGTAGCGCGGTTTCCTTGAATACACTGTCGATGGCATCCATCGGGCTACGTTTCTTGCCCTTGTGGGCAAAAAGAATTTTAGGCAGCGTTTCGAGTTTTACATAGCGATTGGCGATGGGATTGTCGCGCTCCCGCACGCGTTTGGCTGTCTTGTGTTTTTGAAAAAATGCTACGGCGTTTTTGAGTTCCGCTTCCGGCACCCATAGCTTATGCGCGTGTTTATTGAATAGCCCAGCGGCCTGGTTGCTTTTAAATGGATTCTCGCCCAGCGGCAGGTTATGCGCAGCATTGGTGCCTTCCCCATAAAACCCCGCGCCCTTGGGGGCGACGGCAATGACATAAGGCAGGCGCACATGCCCCTTAGATGCTTTTGCATTCTCGCGTAGTTGCTGCTCACAATCGATAATCGCCCAGGCAAAGGCCAGCGGGTCACGCCCGTCGATAACAACGGGATCAAAACCGTGCATCTTCAGGTAATGCGCAAACCATTGTGCACCGCCTTCCTGCGCCATGGTGGTACGCTGGTCGATGCGTCTGCCGTTGGCGATCATAATCGGCACGACCGAGCCTGAGTCTTGCGCCCGCCACCAGCGCGGTGCCCAGTCGGAGCCCTTCTGTTCTTCCCATGCGCCATCGCTTAAAAAAGCTACCAAGCGCTCGCCCGGCAATGGCATATGCACATATTCCAACCCGGCGAATCCCAGATAGCCGCCTTCCATGATGCCACCCGCCGTATGGGTATTCACATGGCTGCCGAGCGGCGAATCTGGCTTGCCTTCCTTATTCAACGCATAGGAATAAAAATCACGGGCGAAGCGGATGAGGCCT
>JBGAJE010000169.1:0-3340 GCA_044225085.1 Rickettsiales bacterium
TAAGGCTTGGCAGCTCATCGATGCTGCCGGGTGCCGGGGGTTGCGGGTGGGCGGTGCCCAAATGTCTGAACTTCATTGCAATTTCATGATTAATGCCGGTAACGCCACCGCGGCGGATTTGGAAGCGTTGGGTGAGGAAGTGATCGCGCGGGTGAAGACGCATTCGGGGGTGGTGTTGGAGTGGGAAATTAAGCGGATTGGGGACAAGTAAAAGGCGTTGAATCGCCCATTGCATCGCCCTATTGCATCCGCTAGTCTCGGGCTAACAACAAAATCAATATCATCGGCAGCGTAACAAATGTTTCATTCAGAGGATGACGCACGCCATGCATGTTGCCGTTTTAAAAGGGGGATTGTCCGCCGAACGTGAAGTTTCGCTCACCAGTGGGGCGGCGATTGAGAAGGCACTTGCAGCGCTAGGGCACAAGGTTACGGCGATTGATGTATCTGCCCGCGTGGTTGATGATTTGCAGCGGGCGAAGCCGGATGTGGTATTTAATGCGCTCCATGGCCGTTATGGTGAGGATGGATGCATCCAGGGCTTACTGGAAATTCTCAAAATTCCTTATACGCATTCGGGTGTGTTGGCCTCAGCGGTCGCGATGGATAAGCCAATGGCGAAGGTGATTTTCAAGGCGGCGGGTTTGCGTTGTGCCGAGGGTGTTGTCGCTTACAAAAACGAAGTGATCGGGCGGGATGTGATGAAGCGTCCCTACGTGGTGAAGCCTTCTAATGAAGGTTCAAGTGTTGGGGTGAAGCTGGTGTTCGAGAAGGATAATTTCTTTTTCACCGCGGAGAATTGGCCGTATGGCGAAACCGTGCTGGTGGAGCAATATGTGCCGGGGCGTGAGCTCACCGTCGCGGTGCTGGATGATGTGCCGCTGGGGGTGACTGAGATCACCACCAAATCCGGTTTTTACGATTACGAGAATAAGTATACCGAAGGTGGCAGCATGCATATTTGCCCCGCCCAATTGCCGAAGGCGAAGTATGAAGAAGTGATGCAGATGGCACTTACTGCCCACCGGGCGCTCGGTTGCCGTAGCCTCTCGCGCTCGGATTTTCGGTATGATGAACAGGGGGATGGGCATTTTTATATCCTCGAGACCAATACTCAGCCGGGGATGACGCCGTTGTCGCTCTCGCCGGAGCTGGCCGCGCATGCGGGCATTTCGTTTAACGAACTGGTCGCGCGGATTCTCGCGACCGCAAGGCTCGATGGATGACCAAACGCCGCGCCAAAGTAAAAGTAAAATCGAAAACCGTCACGCGGACGCAGGCGGCGGCGGAGTTTGGCCGCAAAAAGGCGCGTCAGCGGCGGCAGCTGGTGAAAAAGCGCGTGGTGCAGGTGGCTGGGGTTGCGGTGGCGTCGTATGTCGTCGTTGGTGGATGGTGGCTTTACCATACGGGCAAGCTTGCGCAGTCGATGGACGTAGCGAGCGCGAGCGCGTGGCAGATGACGGCAGACGCAGGGTTTAAGCTCGATCAGATTTACCTCGAGGGTCGCAAGCATGCGGATGCGACGGTGGTGAAAGCGGCGCTTGGCGTGCATCAAGGCGCACCGATTTTGGCGTTGCCGTTGGGGGATATGAAGGAACGTTTGCTTGCAGTGCCGGAAGTGAAGACGGTGACGATCACCCGTGCATTGCCCAATCGGTTGACGGTCGTGCTCACGGAGCGCCTGCCAGCGGCGTTTTGGCAGCATGATGGCAATCAGCAACTGATTGATGCCGAAGGTGTGGTGCTCAGCCGCGATAAATATAAAGAAGCAACGGGTTTACCGGTGGTGGTGGGGGACGACGCGCCAAAACATGTGGGCGAGTTGATCGCCTTGCTTGACAGTGAGCCCGCGCTGAAGCCCGATGTGGTAGCGGCAGTGCGGGTTGGTAACCGGCGCTGGAATATCCAGCTCACGCGCGACATTGTCGTGCTACTGCCGGAGGATAAACCGCTTGCGGCTTGGAAGCGTTTCGCCAATCTGGTGGATAATCAGGCGTTGCTTTCCAAGGCAGTGCGGAGTGTGGATATGCGTATGGAGGACCGGGTGTTCATCATGCCGACGGAAGAAAGAAAAAGCCCGATCACGCTGACCAATGCGCGGGATACATAAAAGAGGTTATGGGAGCTATGAGTCGACACACCACCACCCCACCCCGTCATGGCCCGCTTGCGGTGCTGGATATCGGCACGACGAAAATCGTGTGTTTGATCGCGAATGCCGAGGAGGATGGCGCATTCTCGGTAACGGGCATTGGGCATCAGCTCGCTAAGGGCGTAAAATCGGGCGTGATTACGGATATTGGCGAGGCGGGAACGTCGATCACCGCGGCGGTGCATGCGGCAGAGCAAATGGCGGGTGTGACGGTTGAGGATATCGTGGTGAGCGCAAATGGTGTGAGCCTTAAGTCGCACCATGTTTCGGTGGAGCTCGATGTGCTGGCCGATGGGGTGAGCGATCAGGATATCGCGGATATTATTCAGGAAGGCTGCGCGAGCCTCAGCGGCTCGGACGCTGGGATATTACACTGTTTCCCGGCGCATTACACGCTTGATAGCACGCGCGGATTGCGCGATCCGCGTGGGATGATCGGCAAGAAACTCGGCGCCGATTTGCAGATTATTACGGCGAAGGATGCATATCTCAAAAACCTCACGCAGTGCATTGGCCGCGCGCATTTGAATATCAGCGAGCATGTGATGGCGAATCATGCCTCGGCATTGGCGGCGCTTGAGAAAGACGAGATGGATCTTGGCGTGACGGTCATCGATATGGGGGGTGGGGTAACCAGCTTCTCCGTGTTTGTTGGCGGGCGGAATATGTATTCGGATTCGATTCCCGTTGGCGGAAACCATGTCACGAGCGATATCGCGCATGGGCTTTCAACGTCGATCCATCACGCGGAACGGCTTAAAACATTGCATGGCAGCGCGATCAACTCGGTGAAGGATTCCGAGGTGATGATCGATGTGCCACAGCTGGGCGAGCGTGAGGATGATGACGAGCCGACGACCATGCCGCGTGCGATGCTGGTGGGCGTGATTCGTCCACGCATGGAAGAGATTTTCGAGATGATTCGTGGCAAGCTTGAGGCGAGCGGATTCGACAAAATCGCGGGGCGTCGTTGCGTGATTACGGGTGGTGCGAGCCAGATGTTGGGCGTGAGCGACCTCGCCGCGCGGATGCTTGGCAAACAGGTGCGCAAAGGCAAACCGGCGCCGATTCCGGGCCTCGCCGAAGCGGTCTCCGGCCCTGCGTTTTCCACGGTGATTGGCATGTTGCACTATGTGCGCCACCGGCCGTGGGAAGAAGAAATTCTTAACGCTGCGCAGTCGCGTCGTG
>JBGAJE010000170.1:0-3312 GCA_044225085.1 Rickettsiales bacterium
TTTATCGGATTGCAGCTGCCGGAGATGATGGCACGGCTGCATTTGCACGAGCATCCGATGATTCTCGTTGCCGCATTGGCGATTTGTTTAGCAAGTTTAGCGGTGCGATTTGCGTGGGTGTTTATCATGACGTATGGCTGGCCGCGTTTGCTTCCGATGTCGCGGCGGCCTGAGCAGCTGCCGGCTTGGCAGAATGTGTTTGTAGTTGCCTGGACAGGCATGCGCGGCGTGGTGACGCTGGCGTTGGCCCTCGCTTTGCCGCTGACGCTTGCGAATGGCGACGCGTTTCCGCACAGGGATTTGATCATTTTCCTCAGCACGAGCGTGATTCTGTTTACGTTGGTGCTGCAGGGGCTCACCCTGCCCTGGCTGACGGCAAAGCTGACGCTTTCTTACGATCCGGCGCGGATGCAGGAGGAATGGCTCGCGCGGGTGCAGGCGACGCGGCGGGTGCTCGATCGATTGAATGAACTGGTGCAGGACGAAACGGTGCATTTGCCAGCGCTGGAGCGGATTCGGCAGCATTATCAGGAACGGTTGGAATCGCTTGGTGATGGTCCGAACACGCCACTCGTCCCTGGTGCGCCACCGGGATTGATGAGCCATCCGCTATTGATGGCGGAGAACCGTATTTGGGCGGAAGCGCTTAAAAAAGAACGCGAGACATTGCTCGACCTGCGTCGCCATTACACCATTGGAGACGATGTGATGCACGAGATTTTGCGTGAGACGGATTTATTGGCGGCGCGGTTCCATTATGAGGAAGAAGTGCCTGCATCAGTGCCTGCGAAGTGGATTCCGCACCGTATATGGAAGCGCAAATGCGCCCAGCATCAGCAACGCAAGGCGGTGGCTTAAAGTTTACCTCTCCCATCGGGAGAGGTCTGCGAGTACTTACGAGCAGGGTGAGGGCCCACTAATGCCCGAGAGCCCTCACCCTAAATCGTCTCCGCCGATTTAGACCTCTCCCGGTGGGAGAGGTAAGGTACTAAATGGCCCTCGTGGCGTTAAGCAGCCAGGCGCGAGCTGGCTCATCCAAATGCTCCGCATGGGTTTTGTAGACGCGTTGATGGTAGGCGTTGAGCCAATTCCGTTCTTCGGCGGTGAGTAATTTAATATCGACAAGGCGTGTGTCGATTGGGGCTAAGGTAAGAGTTTCAAAACCAAGTTGTGGTTTGTTGTCGACGGTATGGCCCCGCTCAACAACAGTGACGAGGCTTTCGATGCGTATGCCATATTGGTCGGCGGCGTAGTAGCCGGGTTCGTTGGAGATGACCATGCCTGGGGCAAGCGGTGTGCTGCTGCCACGTTTGCTAATACGCTGAGGCCCTTCGTGGACACAAAGGTAAGCCCCTACCCCGTGGCCAGTGCCGTGGTCGTAATCAAGCCCCGCTGCCCAGAGAAATTGGCGCGCAAGCGCATCAAGCTGGATGCCGGATGTGCCAGCGGGGAATATGGCTGAAGCGAGGGCGATGTGGCCTTTGAGGACGCGGGTGAAATGTTCTTTCATGGCGGCGGATGGAATACCAACGGCGATGGTGCGCGTGACGTCGGTAGTTCCGTCGGGATATTGGCCGCCGGAATCGAGCAGGAAAAGCTCGCCGTTACGGGCGCGGCGGTCAGTGGCTTCGCTCACGCGGTAATGGACGATTGCACCGTGCGGGCCGCTGCCGGCGATGGTGGCAAAGCTTGGGCCACGATAATTGGCATCGCGCGCACGGCATTTTTCGAGTTCATCGACGACTTCGAGCTCCATCGGCAAGTCGTTACCGGCGGTGCGTTGGTCGAACCAGTGCAGGAAGCGTGAGAGGGCGAGGCCATCACGCTTATGGGCTTCACGAATGCCTGCAAGCTCAACTGGGTTTTTCTGGGCTTTAAGAATGAGTGTGGGATCAGCGATAGGGACGATAGTGAGGCCTTGTTTTTCGGCGAGTTGGAACCAGCCATGTGCGGTGGTGGTCGGGTCGATCATCACCCGACTGCCAGTGGGAGCAATGGCGGCCGTACCGTCAAACACCTGACTCACATTCACAAAAGCTACGCCAGCGGCGGCGAGGTATTCCTGCACTTCGCTGCTGAAATTATGCCCATACGTATAAAGGGTAGATTTGCCATCTGCCTGCAGCACAAAGTAAGCCAGCAACAGTGGGTTGAAGGGAATATCGGCGCCGCGAATATTGAGGAGCCAATTGATGCTATCCGGCTGAGCAAGCACGAGCGCTTGGGCGCGGTGGCCGCGCATGGACTCGAGCAATAGGTGGCGTTTGTCGTTATAACTTGCACCGGCGTATTGGATGGGGTGGATGACAACGTCACCGGAAGGAAGTGCCGGTCGATCGGACCAAGTGCTATCAACGAGATTGGGAAGGCAAGGCACCCACTCCACCGGAAGCTCGGACCATTGGGTGAGTTGTTCTTGGGTGACGAGCCAGGGGTCGAAGCCAACGCGGAGTTTATCGTCCGCATATTGGCCGAACCAGGTACGTAGCGGGACATCGCCGCTGTTGATGACGGCAAGACGGGCAGTATCCACTTCATTGGCGGCTTGAATGGTATAACGGCCATCGACGAAAAGGCTATGGCGGCGCCCTACTCCCGGTTTAGCCCAAAAGACGCCAAGGCCTGCGGAGCCGGTGAAGCCGGTGATATAGGGTAAGCGAGCAGCGCCGGCGGGGATGTATTCACTTTGAAAAGCATCGACCATGGGCACGAGATATAGGTCGAGCCCAGCTTGGTTGATGGCGGCCATGAGGGCATCGAGGCGCGCGGCAGGGATTGTATTCACCATATTGCTATTGCTTCCCTTATTTTATAACTGTGCTAGTGTTTCATAAACGAAGATGCCATACAAGGCACGAAACGATCGAGGCACAGATGCATGCGTTAAACACAATCGTTCGGTTGGGCTGCTTTATTTTTATAGTCGTCCTAAGCGGCTTATTGCCTTGCTTGGACGCAGATGCCGCGCAGGCGAAATTTAACCCCGCCATTATCTATTTCTATTCAAGCGATGTAGCGGATCGCTCCTTTATCGATGCCGCGCGGGCGGGAATTGAGAAAGCCAGCCATGAGTTTGGTACGCCCATTGCGGAATATCGCGTTAAAAATCGGGAAGATATTACCGCGACCATCAAGCGTGTCGCCGATGGCGGCGCGAGCCCCGTGATTGCGCTTGGCTATCAGAATGTCACCCCGGTGTTGAATTTGGCGGAGCGCTATCCACATACGCGATTTACGGTGATTGATGGGTTGGTGCCACCACTATACCCCAATGTGCAATCGATTATTTTCCGCGATAACGAAGGCGCGTTT
>JBGAJE010000171.1:0-3273 GCA_044225085.1 Rickettsiales bacterium
ATGTGCTGATTCCGTATCGCATGGAAGAAAACTTCGAACTATTACGCGGCGCGGGCTTCAGTAAAATTGAAGTCTTCTTCCGCTGGTATAACTTCTGCGGCATCGTCGCGATGAAATAAGCAATAGGGGCTTCATGGAACAAGTAAACGAACAGAAAACCACCTTTATAAAAATTGGCGACTTTTTCTTTAAATATCGCAATTATTTATTCCCCATTTTATTGCTCAGCATGTTTTTGGGACGCCGTCCGCCAAGCAGCTATTTCGGCAGCGAAGAGCTTGAAGACATTATCGATACAATCGCCATTCTTATCACGCTTTCAGGGCTTGCGATGCGTTCGGCCGTCATTGGCTTTCGCTACATCAAGCGAGGCGGGCTAAACAAAAAAGTCTACGCCGCCAACCTGGTAACGGACGGTTTTTTCGGCGTCTGCCGCAATCCGCTCTATGTCGGCAATATGCTGGTTTGCGAAGGTCTATTGCTCAAACATGGCGACCCCGTTGTGTTTATGTTAGGCAGCGCATTTTTCATTTTTGTCTATCAAAGCATCATCGCCGCCGAAGAATTTTTCCTTCGCCGCGAATTTGGGGCAGCCTACGCGGCATATTGCCAAGATGTGCCACGCTGGCGCATGCGTTGGTCGCGCCTAAAAAACGCAACAGAGGGAATGAAGTTCAACCTCAAACGCGCACTGGTAAAAGACTACAGCACCATCACCAACACGCTGATTGCGTTGATCGCCCTCGAGTATTTGGAAGAAGAAAACAATCCGCTCGCCGCTCACGAGTGGCAAGTATTTGTGGCAATGGTAGTAGCCGTATTGCTTGTAGCCCTCAGTGTGCGCATCGCCAAAAAGCGTGGTGTTCTCCAAGTTTGAAGCGCCAAAATCCTACGTTACTTTTTGCCGTATAGGGCTTGCGCCCGCGCCATAAACGCGCCGATCATTTTCTCTGATGCGCGGGTGAACATGCCGCCGATGAGCTTGTCGAGCAATTTCGATTTGAACTGAAACTCCACCGCGAAATGAATCTCCGTGCCCTGCGGATGCGGCACAAAGCGCCAGTGGTTGGCGAGATGGGTGAAGGGGCCTTGCACCAGCTCCACCTCAATCCGGCCTTCGCTGGTGGCAGTCGGCGGTGTGGGCGTCACGCGCGAGCTATAACGCTCCGTCAGATGGCTGAAGCTGACGATCAACTCACCGATAAATGAATCCGTCCCGCGCTCCACTACTCGTGCCGCACGGCACCAGGGAAGGAATTTGGGATATTGCTCAATGTCCACCACGAGGCCGAAGAGCTGTTCGGGTGTATAGGGGAGGATGCGGGTTTCGGTGTAGGTGTGCATGAGGTTATCGTATGGGAGAAGCAAATATAAAAGGGAAAATAATCGTAAGACAGACAAGCAGGGGCGTTACCAAAAAAACCATCAGTATTACTGCAATCAATATCCTGGAGGAAGTCCGACGCAATGCCTCTTCATTCTCAGGCTTGATAAGGTCGGGTGTTTTGAAAACGTTAGAAATGAAATTGATGATTTGGGCGTAGATATTACGCATTATCATTCGCCGGAGCCGGATTTGCCTCCGCCAGCTTCTTATTCCGCGCATCGCGCATTTTGGCGAAATCGGCATCCGCGTGGTAGCTGGAGCGGGTGAGGGGGGAGGAGCTTACCATCAGAAAGCCCTTCGTATAAGCCACGCGCTCGAGGTAGCGGAATTCATCGGGCGTGACGAACCGATCCACCGGCGCGTGTGCGGGCGTCGGCTGTAAATACTGGCCGATGGTCATGAAATCGACTTCCGCAGCGCGCAAATCATCCATCACCTGCAGCACTTCATCCATCGTTTCGCCGAGGCCGACCATGATGCCGGATTTGGTGAAGATGGACGGGTCCTGCTCCTTCACCGTTTTCAGCAGGTGCAGCGAGTTGAAATAGCGCGCGCCGGGGCGGAAGGATTTGTAGAGGCTCGGCACGGTTTCGATATTGTGATTATACACATCCGGCCGCGCTTTGGTGACGATGCGGATGGCGAATTCCTTCTTCAAAAAATCCGGCGTCAGCACTTCGATCGTCGTGTCGGGCGACGTGGTGCGGATATATTCGATGGATTGCGCGAACTGGCCGGCGCCGCCGTCTTCCAAATCGTCACGGTCCACCGAGGTGATGACGACATGTTTCAGCCCCAGCTTGCCCACCGCGACGGCAAGGTTGTAGGGCTCCTGCTCATCCACCTTGTTCGGCACACCGGTTTTGATGTTGCAGAAGGCGCAGGCGCGGGTGCAGGTGTCGCCGAGGATCATCACCGTCGCGTGCCCCTTGCTCCAGCATTCGCCGATGTTGGGGCAGGCCGCTTCCTCGCACACGGTGTGCAGCTTGTTGGTGCGCATCAGCGCCTTGGTATCCAGATATCCCTGCGACTGCGGCGCGCGCACGCGAATCCAGTCCGGTTTAGGGAGTTTTTTGTCCGCCGAATGCGGCATGTTCAAGAGGTCGGCCATGGGGCGTTTATAGCCATAAACGGGCGGATTGTCACAAAAACTTCACACTATTATTCTCATCTTTTAAGTAATTGGGACTCAAGAATCAATTTAGATATTTTAAATATGATGGGGCTTGTATGAAAAGCGGCGCAGAAAAAGTTGTTGAAACATTGAGTGGATTGGCGGCTATTTTTGCTGATCGGGATCCTGAGTTTTTACAAGAAAAAATCATAGGTGGATGCAGTGTGATTCCTGAAGACGAATCAATTATTATGTTTAAACGAAAAATAGCGGAAAAGTCGATCGATCTAGAGGCATTTTTAAAGGATTATGGATTGCCCAAAAGTGATATTGATGTTGCTATCGGTGAAGCCATTACCCTGGTTATAGAACGAAAATTCGATTCTATCGCGGCGGAACTCTTAAACCCTCGACCCTTGGACGTTGAGCGCTGCTATGGGCCGCATTATGATAATAAGCAAGAATACACGAATCAGGCGCAAGCTGTGACGAACTTTCGTATGAACCTCGCTAAAATAGAGGCAAGAAAGGTTTGGGGTAAGCAGCTTGTTGAAGGGGCGCCCAGGCCACACCACGCCTGGCCTTCTACGGCATCACCGACCGGAAGAAAGCATAGGGCTAAGCTTGGGGAAGCAAAACCGCATTCAGCGTGGGATATGGGCGCTTAATTTCCTTGCAAAACCTGGTCAAATCCCCTAGTAACCAGCCCCCAACCCTAAATTTGACCCGGAGCACCCATGGCACGCGTTACTGTTGAAGATTGCATCCTCAC
>JBGAJE010000005.1:0-6704 GCA_044225085.1 Rickettsiales bacterium
GACGCAATTGCATCGCTATTTCTCGGCTCATGCGGGTGGATTGCCGGCGCCGGGGCTTTATGACCGGTTGCTCGCGCGAGTCGAGAAACCGCTGATCGTGCAAACGTTGCGTGCGACGGGCGGCAACCAAATCAAGGCGGCAGAAATTCTTGGCCTCAACCGCAATACGCTGCGCAAAAAAATGCGGGAGCTTGGCATCGATGCGAAACATCTCACCTTGCAGGATGCGGCATGAGCGACGTTTCAGCAACGATGACCGGCGGGTCATCCTTCATGAAAGTGCCGCGGGCGCATTACCGTATGCATGGCGGGAAGCTAATCGCGCTCACCATGGGTTTGTTGCTGCTGATTTTGTTACTGCTGGCGGTACAGATCGATACGGGGTTTATTGGGTATCTCGCGCCTCGCCATGCATTGCTGTTGGTGTTGTTTGACCTGGGGCTGTTGCTAATTTTAATGGCCTATGCGGTGATTCATCGCGCGACGATGCTATGGCAGCGTGCGCATGATGGTGGGCTTGGCACGCGATTGCAATCCCGCATTATCCTTATGTTCAGCATCATTGCTATTTTGCCGACCGTGGCGGTGGCGACATTCTCAATTCTGTTTTTCAATGTCGGGATTAAAAATTGGTTCGACACGCAAGTCTCCGAAGCGTTGCAGGATTCGGTGACGGTCGCGACGGCGTATATTGAGGAACATAAGGATTCGATTCGCAACGATGCCGTGGGGATTGCCGATGCGATTCATGGGCAGGTCGCGTTTATTTACAGCAATCCGCAAATGTTTACCCATTTGCTGAGTGTGCAAAGCTCGAATCGTAATCTCTCGGAGGCGATTGTATTTGACCGGCAGCGAGTGCTCGCGCGCACGGCACTCAGTTTCTCGCTGATGTTTGAGCGCTTGCCGGAGCAGGTATTGCAACGGGCGGATACCGGGCAAGTGGCGATTTTCGGCGATGACCAAGACAAAATCCAAGCAGTGGTGAAGATTGCGGATTTGCCGGACCTCTACGTCATGGTGGTGCGAGTGGTGGACCCGCAGGTGCTCAAACATATGCAAACTGCACGCGAGACAGTGGATGAATATCATACGCTGCAAGAGAATTTGCGCCAGCTGCAGAAGCAGTTTTTTGTCGTGTTTCTGCTGGTAGCGTTGATGGTATTGCTCATGTCACTATGGGCAGGAATGTTGCTCGCTGTACGACTCATCGAACCACTGCGGGCGCTGATGAGCGCCACCGAACGCGTGCGCGCGGGGGATTATTCGATCAAAGTGCCGGAGGGGCGGCCGGACGATGAAATTGCGAATCTCGGACGTACCTTTAACCGGATGACCGGCCAGCTTGAAACTCAGCGACGGGATTTGATGGATGCAAATCGCCTCGCGGATGAACGGCGGCGGTTTACGGAAGCTGTACTTTCCGGCGTATCGGCAGGGATTATCGCGCTTGATAAGAACCGGATGGTGACATTGCATAACCGCACAGCGCTGGAGCTGCTTGGGCGGGAGGATTCACTCATCCGCCAATCGATCACAGCACTTTTGCCAGACGTGGAGCCGTTGGTGCTATCGGCGGAGAAAAAGCCGGAAAAAATTGCGTCCGGGCAAGTGGTGTTCTTTGCGGGCGAGCAGCGCAAAACATTGCATGTGCAGGTGACCGCTGAACGATTTGGCGATGCGATTGAAGGCTATATCGTGACGTTTGACGACATTACCGAACTGGTTGCCGCCCAACGTAGCGCAGCGTGGGCGGATGTGGCGCGACGGATTGCGCATGAGATTAAAAACCCGCTGACGCCGATCACGCTATCGACCGAGCGGCTGCGCAAAAAATTTGGTCCGGAGGGCGCGGAGGAGCGCGAGTCTTACGATCGGTATCTCGATACGATCGCGCGGCATGTGCGCGATATTGGGCGGATGGTGGAAGAATTTGTGGCGTATGCCCGCCTGCCTGCTTCGGTATTCCAGGAGGAAAATTTGGTGCAGATTATTCGCAAATCGGTCTTCTCGGCCGCGACGACGCATGCGGATGTGAAGTTCACGCAATCGCTGCCAGATACACCTGTCATGCTGCTGTGCGATGAAGCACAGCTTGGCCAAACACTACTGAACCTTTTCAAAAACGCTGCAGAGGCGATGGAATCGAGTGATAAAAAAGAAATTAGGATTTCACTTTTAGCTGATGCAAAGGCCATCACGTTGCGCATCGAAGATACGGGTCCGGGCTTCCCCGCCGATAAAATCGCGACGCTGACGGAACCTTACGTTACCACACGCGCGAAAGGTACGGGCCTAGGTCTCGCGATTGTAAAACGCACCATCGAAGAACATAAAGGCGCACTCACACTCTCTAACCGCGCGGAAGGCGGTGCATGTATTCACATCACTTTCGCGCGTCATTAGATGAGATGGGATGAGCATGAGGAATGAAATGACACAGGAACAAAAAATTCTACTGGACAACTTTGCCGCACCTGCTGTAACTTTTGGGCAACAGCACAAAAACGGCACGCTTCGCAAGCAAAAAGTTTAAGTAGAACAAACGAAGGTTGCTTAACATGGCTGCAGACATTCTTGTGATTGACGATGAATCGGACATCACTTCGCTTATTTCCGATATTCTCTCCGATGAAAAATACGCAGTGCGTACGGCGAATAATTCCGATCGCGCGCTGAAATCATTGGCCGAGCGGGTTCCCGCCGCCATCATCCTCGATATTTGGCTACAAGGTTCGGAGCTCGATGGGCTTGGGATTTTGGAAATTGTGCAGAAGAAATATGCGCATGTGCCGGTTATCATGATCTCCGGCCACGGCAATGTGGAAACGGCGGTTCATGCGATCAAAATGGGCGCCTACGATTACATTGAAAAACCTTTCAGCGCCGAACGGTTAATGATCATTGTTAAGCGCGCGCTTGAGGCGGCAAAGCTCCGCCACGAGAATGGCGAACTTAAGAAGCGTGGCAGCAACGAGAGCGAGCTGATCGGTTCATCGGCCGCGATTAACGCCGTACGGCAAACGGTTGAAAAAGTGGCGCCGACGAATTCGCGCGTGCTCATCACCGGTGCACCAGGCACGGGCAAAGAGTTGATTGCACGGTTGATTCATACACGTTCGATGCGCGGGCATGCGGCGTTTGTGGTACTCAATGCGGCATCACTCACCCCATCGCGGATTGAGGCGGAACTGTTCGGCACGGAAGACACCAACCCCAATGGCGGCGCGGAGAAGCTTGGCTTGCTTGAGCGCGCGCATGGCGGCACGTTGTTTATCGATGAAGTCGCCGATATGCATATGGAAACTCAGGGCCGCTTGCTGCGCGCCCTGCAGGAGCAAAGCTTCGAGCGCGTGCGTGGCACCAAGCGCGTGACGGTGGATGTGCGCGTGATCGCGGCAACCAATAAGGATCTGCAGGAAGAAATCACCGCGGGCCGTTTCCGTGAGGATCTCTATTACCGCCTGAACGTCGTGCCACTGCGCATGCCGAACCTGCGCGAACGCCGGGATGATATCGCGCCGCTCAGCGTGCATTTCCTCAAACGCGCGGCGGATGCGATGGGCCTTGCCTCGCGTGCGCTGGGCGAGGAGGCGCTGACCGTGCTGCAATCCTATAACTGGCCGGGGAATGTGCGTCAGCTGCGCAATGTGATGGAATGGCTGATCATCATGGCGCAAGTGGGCGCGAATGGTGAAATCACGGCGGATTCGTTGCCGCCGGAACTGATCGATTCCAATATCTCGATGCTGCGCCCTGAGCTTTCGACGGATATTATGTCGATGCCGCTGCGCGAAGCGCGCGAGACGTTCGAGAAGCAATATCTCGCTGCGCAGATCAACCGCTTTGGTGGCAACATTTCCAAAACCAGTAACTTTGTCGGCATGGAGCGCAGCGCGCTGCATCGCAAGCTGAAGATGCTGGGGATTGGCAATGACGAGAAGACAGCGGCGTAGCGCTGATTGTTTTACCCGATACGAAAAACCCCGGACTTTGTGCCGGGGTTTTTTATTGCCGTGTGATCAGCCGATTTGGGTGCCGGCGGTAGGCGCCGTATCGGCCAGGGCTTGCGTCGCCTTTTCGGCTTCAAGGCGCGCGACGTGCGTCGGCGGGGCAGTTGATTCATCAAGCGCGAGTTGCCCGTTTGGCATGTGCCCGTGTTTTACTTGATTTGCGACATAGAGCAAAATCTGGCCGGTTTGGTTTAGCTGCTGGCGCATCGCTATGTTATCGTCCAGCAGGCGATCGTAATTCTTTTCCACGCGTTTGGCATCGCCATAGGCAAAGATCGCAGAGAGTGCACCCAAGCCCGCTGACAAGCCCCATAGAAGTTTGCTTTTGATGGCGCCCGTGAATGCGCCACTAAAGCTCTCTTTAGCAATGAATTTATCCCAAGCTCCTACGAGTGCACTGTAGAGCACGGCGTTGGTGACCGTTTGGTCGATCATTGTCTTCGTCGCTGCGACGCCGGGGGTTTCAGGGCGGGCGGTTTGATCGAAATATTCCTGGTTCATGGCAGGCCTGCTTAATGGATGGTGGGTTGGGCGTTGGCTTTTTCTGCTGCGGCGGCTTGGATTTCTTCGGCGTAGCTCGCGGCAGGAGCTTTTATTGCTGTGCCGCGCGTACGCGCCTCGATTTTTGTGGTGAGTGCGTCGCGCTGTTGCGCAAGATTACTGGCAACTTGATCGAGCACCTGGCCGGTTTGCACGAGCTGGGTGCGCATCAATTTATTTTCGGCAACGAGGCGGTAATGCTGATCCTCGGCGGCTTGGGTCTGTTTATAGGCGCGGCGGCCATCCCATAGGCCAAATGCGGTGCCGATACCTAGAAAGCTCTTATCTATCCAGCTCCATTTTCCATCTCTCGAAAAACCCAAAAATGGGAAAGTAAAAAGAGCCATGTCGAAAAAGAAATCTTTAACGGCCGCGAGCAGCGGAGTTGGCCCCTTATATTCCTCATTGGGTGTAATAGTGATAGAGACTGGCACAGTGGGCTTATTTTCCATGGCCTAACCGTAGCAAAATTCACCGTTAAGGATTGTGACAGTTTGGTGAATTTTGATGTTTAGCTGGCGGATTCGGCCTTTACCCAGTCTTTGGCGGCCTCGTCGAAGAGATAGAGTTCGCCCAGCGCAACATCAAACCAAGCGCCCAGGATGGTGAGTTCGCCACTGGAGATAAGGCGATTTATCCAGGGGAAGCTATGGAGATTTTCGAGCGATTGCTCGATGCTGGCGCGCTCGACGATACGGTGATGGTCGAGATCGGTGCCGCCTTCGGGAAAATGCACATGCTCGACAACGTCTTTCACGTCGGCCATCCATTTGCCAATGAAGTCGCTTTTGCTGAGTGGGTTTTTGCCTTCCTGCACGACGGCGGCGATGCCGCCGCAGCGGCCGTGGCCCATGACGACGATGTGTTTGACGCCGAGCCCGTGTACCGCGAATTCAAGCGCGGCGGAGGTGGAATGGCGATTGCTATCGGGTTCGTAAGGCGGGACGAGGTTGGCGACATTGCGGACGACGAAGAGCTCACCGGCGGAGGCGTCGAAAATAGTTTCTGGCGCGGCGCGGGAGTCGCAACAGGCGATCACCATCGTGTGCGGCTTTTGGCTGCGTACGGCGAGTTCCATATAGCGCTGGGCGTGGCGCGCGTATTTGAACTGGCGGAATTTGGCGTAGCCTTCCGCAAGGTCGGATGGGAGGAGTTGTTTTTGTTCGTTATTGGTCATTGGTGCTCTCCAAACAGGCGGGATCGGCCTCTCCCTTCAGCCATTGCATGAAATCCGGCCGCAGATGAAACGTGCATGGCGCGCCTTCAACACCGACGCCACGCGTTAGCTTTCCTTGTTCATCGACTCTTAGCTCAATCGTGGCGTTCAGTCGCCCATTATGCACCGTCGGATGGCGAAAAACATAGACAGTGATTTTATCGATGTAATCGGGATTGCTTGGCCGCCCTACACGTGCGGTGGCGGCATAGGGCGAGCCAGCGAGATACTTAGCGGAATGTTCGGATAATTCCTGTTGCTGCATGATTTTCCAAGGCTCGTGAACTTCGCTCGGCTGGCCCCAAACATCGATGACCTGCTGAATTGGTATGCCGTTCCAAGGTGACATCGGATCAGCAAAACATGGCGTTGCCGCTATCGCGCAGATCAGGAAGGTAAGGCCGTGGCGCATCTTATATGTCCGCAAACGTATGGGTTTCGGCCGCCGCGCCCGGGTGCGTCACCGCACCTTTCTCTGCCGTGCCGACGGTTTGGGCGTATTTCCAGAGGGCGCCGGAGTTGTAGTCGGTGCCGCGGGGTTTCCATTTGGCGCGGCGACGCTCGAGTTCGGTGTCCGTCACTTTTAGGGTGATGGTGCGGATGCCGTCGCGAGCGTCGATCTCGATGATGTCGCCGTTTTCGATGAGGGCGATGGGGCCGCCGACGGCGGCTTCAGGGCCGACATGGCCGATGCAGAAACCGCGCGTGCCGCCGCTGAAGCGGCCGTCGGTGATGAGGGCAACTTTTTCGCCGACGCCTTGGCCGTAGAGCGCGGCGGTGGTCGAGAGCATTTCGCGCATGCCGGGGCCGCCTTTGGGGCCTTCGTAGCGGATGACGAGGACTTCGCCGTCTTTGTATTTGCGGGCTTCGACGGCGGCGAAGGCGTCTTCCTCGCAATCAAACCCGCGGGCGGGGCCGGTGAAGGTGATGTTTTT